>NZ_JAELTL010000022.1:0-81696 GCF_016428815.1 Serratia sp. ASV30
CCCCCCCCCCCCCCCCCCCCCCCCCCCCCCCCCCCCCCCCCCCCCCCCCCCCCCTTTTAGATGTGTATAAGAGACAGTCACAAGATATTGCCAAAAATCTTGAGTTCGATGCCTCTTTCCTGAATGTGGATGATGAAAAGTCGGTTGACCTTAGTCGTTTTGCCAACGGTTCCTCGGGCCTGCCTGGGGTCTATAAAACGGCTTTATATGTTAATAATCAACCGATCAGCAATACTGACATTGAATTCAAAGCGCGAGCAGATAAAAGCGTTTATCCCTGTCTGACCCGCGAACTGATTAAAAACATTGCGTTTGATTACGCCAAACTGCCGGCGGATTTTTTAACCTTGTTGAGCAAGGGGGAAGTCTGTTTCGATCTCCAGAGCCAGTTGCCAGAGGCTCTGGTGAATTACGACAGTAATGAGCAACGCCTGGATATTGTGGTTCCGCAGGTTTACATGCTCAACACCGCCCGTGGCACCGTTAGCCCGGAGCTGTGGGACAGCGGCGTACCGGCACTTTTGATGGGCTACAACGTCAACGGCTACACCAGCGAATCGCACGGCAATACCTTTAATTCACTGTTTGCCGGTGTGAACGCCGGGCTGAATGTCGGTGCCTGGTATCTACGTCACAACGGGTCTTATACCCGGATGGACAATGGGCCAAACCAGTACAGCAACCTCAACACTTATTTGCAGCGCGATATTCCAGTTCTCAAGGCGCGCGTGTTGATGGGCCAATCGAACACTACCGGGCAACTGTTCGATACGCTGCCGTTTACCGGTATTCAACTGGCCAGTGATGAGCGGATGTTGCCGGAGTCCCTGCGCGGTTATGCGCCGGATATCCGTGGCATTGCCCGCACCAACGCCCGCGTTACCGTGCGTCAGGGCGGCCAGGTGTTGTATGAAACTACGGTCACGCCGGGCGAATTTCTGATCAACGATCTGTACCCGACCGGTTACGGTGGGGATCTACAGGTCGCTGTACGTGAGTCCGATGGTACCGAGCAGACTTTCAGCGTGCCTTATGCCTCGGTGGCTCAACTGCTGAGACCTGGGTCATCACGTTATTCGATCACCGCAGGTGAAGTCCGCAGCGATAACCTGCGTGAGAAACCGGCGCTGTATCAGGGCACCTATCAACTGGGGCTAACTAACGCCATCACCGGTTACGGTGGCCTGCAGGCCAGCCAGGATTACTACGCACTGCAGTTGGGTGCGGCGGTAGGCACGCCGATTGGTGCCTGGGCTTTTGACGTTACGCAGGCGCGTACCCATTTGGGGAACGGCACCGACGCCAATGGCCGACATGAGGCGGATAATAGCCTGAGTGGGCAAAGTTATAAGGTGAGCTATAGCAAGCTGATCAGCGAAACCAACAGCAACCTGTCGTTGGCGGCGTACCGCTTCTCAACCGATGGCTTTATGGATTTTATGACCGCGATGCAGACTCGTGACGCGGTAGCAGAAGGGTTTTCGCCGGAGTCGATCTCGCGAGCCAAAAATCGCCTGACGGTGACCGCGGGACAAGGTCTGCCGGAGAACTGGGGCCAGTTGTATATCAGCGGCTCCTTGCAGAATTACTGGAACAAAGACGGCAGCGAGAAGCAGTACCAGGTGGGTTACAACAATCGCTACAAGGACCTGTCCTACGGCCTGAGCATTAACCGCAGTTTCTCCAGCCTGGGCACGGCGCAGACCAACTATCTGTTGAGCTTCAGCCTGCCGTTGGGGCGTAGCGACGAAACCCACACGCCACAGTTGCGGATGGATTTGTCGCATGACAGCAGCGGCCGTTATGGCCAGCAGGCTACGGTATCCGGCACTGCTGGAATGGATAATCAGTTCAGCTACGGCGTGACGGCAATGAATGCCAATCAGGGCATGGGCTCCAGCGGCTCGCTGAGCGGTAACTATCGTACCCCGGCCACGGCGTTGAGCGGTACTTACAGTACCGGTAAAGGTTATCAAAGCGCCTCTGCCGGGATGAACGGCACGGTGATCGCCCACTCTGGTGGAGTGACCTTTACGCCGTACACGTCCGACACCTTCGCGCTAGTGGAAGCCAAGGGTGCAGAGGGAGCGAAAGTTTCCTCATATCCGGGCGTGAGCATCGATTCACGGGGGTACGCGATAGTGCCATACCTGAATCCGTACCAGATGAACGAGATCAGTATCGATCCGAAAGGGACGGCGGCCGGTGTGGAGTTGGATAACACCAGCCAGAAAGTCGCGCCATATTCCGGTGCGGTAGTGAAGATGAAATATACAACTAAGCAGGGGACGCCAATTCTGGTGAACGCGACCTATCAAGGGGAGCCGGTACCGTTTGGGGCCGATATCTTTGATAGCAAAGGCAACAGCGTAGGCTCAGTGGGCCAGGGCGGGCAGCTGTATGCGCGTGTGTCGCAAGACAAGGGCCAGTTGCGAGTGAAATGGGGTGAAGGCGGTGAGATGCAATGCACCGTCAGCTATGTGCTGATGCCTGTAGCCAAGGGCCAGGCGCAGATACAGCAATTCAACTCTCCTTGTGCGGCGACGACATCAGCCGGTTCCCAGAGAGTGAAACTGGCGAACAATGATGCGATATCGGCTGTTAACCAAGGCTAGCCGTCCGGTATGACAGCTATTCGGCTGGTGAAGCCAAATAAATGATGTCGTGCAGATTATATAAAATATAGCAAGTGTGGCGCATACGGTTGTGCCAGAGGTGAAAGAATGAAGAGAATAATGCAGCGTACAATTGGGCTACTTTTGTTCATGGTAGCCAGCAACAGCGCCTGGGCGGTGGTAAACTGTACTGCGATAGGTGGTAGCTCCCGTACCGATATCGTTCAACTAACCCCTCCCGCGATTTCTGCAGGGGCAGATATTCCTGTCGGAACGGTAATTTATCAAGGGCGCTGGATTAGTGGTTCAACCGGTATCAGTGTGATGGACTGTACATCCACGTTGGACCCTGCCTCAATGTGGCTTAACGTTGCCTGGAGTATTGAGCAGGCGCCTATGCCGCTTTCCAGTTGGTCAGGCAGCCCTTTCGGTGGCGCGGTATATGAGACCGGCATTCCAGGTATAGGCATTGCCATCTCCCGCAGCAATAATGGTGATGCGGCCAAGGTTGGCCAACCAAACTATCAGTTTCCCAACGATGTCGAGAGCCCGATAACTGGGGGGCATTATAAGCCTTATATGGCGAATAGGGTCATCTACGTCTCACTGATTAAAACCGGTGTTATTTCGCCTGGGAATCATACCTTGGATGCGTCGAAACTTCCGGTAGCCGGCCTGACTATTGTTAATCCGCTGTATCATGCCTCGACAACTGGATTGCCTATCACGGTTACCCGGGTTCAATTTCAGGGGCAATTAACGGTGTCGGCACAGACCTGTAGCACACCGCTGGTCGCTGTTGCAATGGGTGAATATGACATCGGAGAGTATTTTAACCGAATAGGTTCGACCACTCCTTGGCTTGATGCGTCAATTAGGCTGACCAATTGCCCAACCTTCTACGGTTTTTATAATGCTGATAACAGTACGCTGATGTTCGATTACACAACCGGCACCGGGCTTGTAGCCAACTCAACCAGTAACAGTATTGGTGTGCGATTAACCCCGGCAACTTCGGTTATCGATGCAGCCAATGGCGTGATGGAAATCGACTCGACGGTTCCAGGTGCGGCATCGGGCGTAGGCATCCAGCTCGGTTGGGGGGAGAGCAGCCAGGCGCCGACATTGTTTAATTTTTCAACTGAACAGGCTATGACGCTGCCGAAAGATGGCAGCCCGACCATTCGTGTCCCGCTGGCCGCCCGATATATTCAAACGGCTTCGGCACCGACGCCGGGCAAGGCGAATGGCAAAGTGGTATTTACCATTAACTATTATTGAATTGCGGCCTGTCGATAACATAACTCATGACTATACAAACGTTCCGCTCGCCAGATTTTAGTATCTGTTTGCTGTGCTAACAATGAGATGGAGATTTATTTTTCATAAAGGAGTGCCATTGATATGTCTGGAAGAATTAATATAATTACCGATAATTATTATTTTTTTGTTGGGCTCAAGGCGTATTTGTATGCCGAGGGTAGAGTGATTAATCTAATGGCGCTCAATGAACTGAAAAACACCAGTGCTAGTAGCTTTGGCAAAGAGGATGTGCTGGTTTTTCATATGTTGAATTCAATGAGTGAAATGTCGTTCTTGATTGCTGTTGCCAAATTTCCGGGCAAAATAATTTTTTTGCCACGTGAAATGAAAATAAAATTCAACCTGGATTTTGGGCGGCATGTTGCCTTTGCAGAGGGTGCTGATGTAGACGCAGTGTTTAATGAGTTAGTCAAGATAGTCGGTGGGGAGCTTCCCGTTGCTACTTTTCTCCAGGATAGCTTAACCCGCAGAGAGAAGGCCGTACTGCTGTCTATGATCGATGGCATGAATATGCAGGCCATCGGCCACAGCTTACGTATCTCAACCAAAACCGTGTATACCCACCGGCGCAATGCGCTGCATAAACTGGGGGTGCGTAATCTGTTTCAGGCGTGCCCTATAAAAACCAGCGTGCTCAATTCAGCCATTTTTGCCGGTTAAAACCCCGGCCAGCACCGATTGGGTACTGGCCGGGTTAACCTGCCCTATTTTGTTGGTGCCGGGCCGATGTTGTCATCGATACGCTTGAGCATATAAGGGAAGAACGGGTTGGAGGACAGACGCATCAGCGAATCCAGCCCGACCACCAGCACCGCCCGCTCGCCACGTGCGGCAAAGGTCCCCAGGCTGATGCCGTATTGATTGCGCGGTTCCGGGTAGCGCCCGTACAGGGAATCACTCAGCGGGAACGGCAACGCCACGTGCGACAGCGAGAAGATATCCGGCAAATAGGTGATACCGAGCGGAACGGTGGTCTCTGCCGTTTGCCCTGCGAGGATGGTACGCGCCTCGGTATCGGTAGTTTCCGGTGTCACGTTGGTGACGATGGTGGCCGTATAGTTACGTGGTGGCGCTGGCAGCAGCCGCGGCAGAGCGGTATAGGATGAGCTTCTGAGTAACGGCCCAAACGCTACCGCCTGGTTTAAATCAAATAACACCACCTCACTGCCGTTGGCTGGCAGGTGGTTATACAGGGCGGTGATCACCGCGCGGGTACTGACGGTAGAATCCATCACCGATTGGAACGTCAGGATCGGCGGCAATTCGCCCATTTTGCCATTGCGCGAATCGGCGGCAATCTGCTTTTGCAATGCCTGGGTTAGCTGGAAGGATTGGCGTGCCGCGTTCACCGGGAACGAATTGTATTTGAACGGGTTAAACTCCGGCACAATTCCCAGCCAGGCGGCTTTGGCAAACGCCGGGAAGATGGCAGGCCAACCGGCAATACCGGCAAAACGGGCAAAGCTGGTGACGCCGATCATCGGAGAAATCAGCACCACACGCTGGGGTTTGGTCAGCCGAGGGTCATCCAACGCATCTAACGTGTATTTCATCGCCAACGCGCCGCCGTTTGAGAAACCAACGATATGCAGCGGGACGTCGTCACCTGCCAGGCGCTTGGCTTCACGGATCGCCAAGCGGGTGGCCGCCATCCAATCCTGCCAATCCACATCGGTCAGTGCTCCCGGTACGGTGCCATGCGCCGGTAAACGAATACCGACCGCCACATAGCCATATTCACGGTAATTATCCGCGATATGCCGCAGGCTGTAAGGGGTATCGGTCAAACCATGCAACAGCACGACAGCACCTTTCGGTTTGCCGTCCGGCATCATGATGTAGGAGCGGTTCCAGTCGGTGGGGAATTTCTCGGGATAGATCGGGCTGCCGGCATAGTAGCGGTTCAACGAGGTCTGCTGGCTGCTGTCCAGCTTGTCGGTCACATTCTGGCGGACCTCTTTGAAAATGGCGTCCTCGGCAGTCAGATAATCCGCCCAACTGGCCTTATCGATCTCATCGGCGCGCATTTCATTGGGGACAAAGGTATGCCAAAGCTGTAGTGATGGCCCACGCTGAGTTTCATAAACTCGCATGCCCAGTGCACAGACGATTAACACCACCAGCAGCAAGGCAATGCGTTTAATCCATTTGATAAACATCAGGTTTAACTCCGTTTTTTATTGTAATGGCCGAGCCGGAAAACTCGCTTTTACCCCGCAAGGGGAGTTCGTCCCTGAATTCTGTATCCTATCAGCAAGGGGGCCATGTTGCGGCCTGACACCTAAACCGTGAAGCAACTTGTTCCCTTTAGCGTGGTGATACGGTGGTGGTGCTGCCATTGGTCACCAGTGCGACGCGCTGCCCGTTATGGAACTGGGTTGAGCCCTGTGCCTGAACGACCACGATATTCACGCCATCATCCCGGCGCACTTCCAGTTCCACCCCGGCGCTGCGGTTCATGGCGCTTTGGATACCTGAGCCAGCAGCTGCGCCCCCAACGGCACCTGCCGCCGTTGCCAGATTGCGTCCTGTGCCCCCCCCCACGGTGTTACCCAGGAAGCCACCTACCACAGCCCCGCCGATGGCTCCAGCGGCGTTGTTGCCATCACCCCCCTGGATGGTGACCGGGCGCACGGAGACCAGTGTGCCATAAGTGACGAAGTTGGCCTGCCTGGCCTGTGCTGCTGTAAAGGTATCGCCGGAAGCGGTGCGATTAGCGTTACATCCGCTGAGAACGGCGGCAGCAAGAGCGACAACAATGATTGTTTTATTCATGAGATAACTCCGAGCAAGTTAAGTGCGCAAAGAGACAGTCGCTGTCTCATGCAAATAAGTATGGCAGGAACTTGATTTTATTCAGGTGATACGACAAAAAATTATATTCGGGCGTAAGAATAGAGATTAAGCGTTTTAGTATGCTGTTTTGCGTCAATTTCCCAAGAATATTCTCATTAATAAGTCTTAAATCAGTCTTATTAATTGTTCTTAAGGGAGGAATCAATGGTGGGGGTAGCCTGAACAATCCTGGAATTGCGAAGAATTGGTGGGAGAAACCAGAACAGGTCTGGCGTTCTCCCGATTTTATCTGAGGGTAATGTTAGGGCTTAACGGCAGCCGCGTCCGCCGCCCATCCCACGGCCCATCATTGGCACGCCGGCCTTGGCCAGATCGGTATCCAGCGCCACGCGTTGTTGGTACAGGTTGTCACGCAATGCGGTAACTTCTGTGCTCACGGCCAAGACCTTTTGTTCATCCAAAGGCTTGCTGGTCAGAAGCGCCTGATATTCGTATTGCTTGGACATCAGCTGTTGGCGCAGATCGGCGGTTTTCGACTGGAACTCATCAAAGGCTTTCTGGCTGACGGCTTGCTGTTCAGGCGTCAAGTTCGCGCGGTTACCGTGCTGATAACCCATCCCCTGATGAGTTCCCTGTGCATTGGTCATGTTTGCGTGGTAACCATTTTGCGCCAGCGCAGTAGTGCTAACACCGGCTAGCAGGGCAACGGAGATAATGGCGGCGAAGGTGGTTTTAGTTAGCGTCATGATTGATTTCCTTTTGTTTAGGGTTCATGGATTCCATTTCTTTCATTGCAACCGTCGTGCCAGCTTCAGGCTGGCATGGGAATTGTATAGATCCAGGATCGCCTTTTGGGCTGGGCTAGCTCCAACCAACGGGTACCAGCCAAGGAGTGTCAGCATGCAGCGCGTTAAGTTTATGACAGTAATAAAAATAACTGACGGTGGAGGATGGCCGTTTGCTGGTCGCAATCCAGAGATAAAGTGGGTTATTTTTACTCGCCATATTGATAGTGTGGGTAATAATTACCCGCACGCTGGCGTGCTGGTTGCAGAGGAAGCCAATGGAATTTAAAACCAAATCGACGCTCTTACCTGCCTGGATAGCGATTGCTGCGGTCGCGTTACTGCTCGGCATTATCATCACCCTGGCCATTAAAGATCTGCAGCGTGGTCGTGAGGTGGAGATCCAAACGCTACGAGAAAAAAGCGCGGTGTTGATGAGCTCGTTTGAATCCGGTGCCCGTACCGGTATGGGGATGCGTTGGCGTCACGATCAGCGCCAAACCCTGTTGGAGGAGATGGCCTATCAGCCGAACGTGCTGTACATCGCCATTACCGATCGCTCTGGCCGCATCCTGGCGCACAGCGATCCGCAACGCGTTGGCCAGCAGCTGTATAGCCCGCAACAGATGGCTGAGCTGAAAGTCTCCAGCGATGCACAATGGCATATGACGGTTTTTGATGAGCCACAGGCTCAGCAGCAGAATGCTTTCGAAGCCTACCGTTGGTTTAAGCCGCTCAAACGTGGTAGCGGCCACGCCGGCCATATGATGAACCGATCGCGTATGCAGGAGGCTGCCGAGTTTCAGGATGATGAGCAGGCCGTCATTTTTGCGGCGTTAGACACCGTCGCGCTGGATGCCGCCCAGGCAAAGGATATGCGCAACACCTCGATTTTGCTGTCCATCCTGTTGTTGCTGGCGTTAGCCAGTGTGTTGGCGCTGTTCTGGGGGCGGCGTTATCAGCGTTCCAGCCAGCAGTTGCAGGACTCAAGGGCCTTCTCCAGCGAAATTATCAGTAACTTGCCGATGGGCTTGATCACCACCAATGAGCAACACCAGATCCGGGTGGTTAATCATGCGGCAGAAGTGATGTTGGGTTGTCGTGCCGCCGAGCTGTTTGGCCAGCCCAGCCATCAGGTGCTGCCCGCCGAATGGCAGCAACTGGCGCAGAAAAGTAGCCACGGCCAGCCGATTATCGAACAGGATATTGACTATCGGCTGGCTGGCGGGCAGAGCCTGCCGTTGAGCCTAAGCGTGGCGAATATTGTTAATCACAGCGGCCATTTTCTGGGAAACGTGTTTATCTTCCGCGATATGCGGGAAATTCGCCAACTGCAAGAGGAGATCCGCCGCAAAGAAAAGCTGGCGGCTATCGGCGATTTAGCGGCTGGCGTGGCCCACGAAATCCGCAATCCGCTTTCCTCCATCAAAGGCTTCGCCAAGTATTTTGCCGACCGTTCGCCTGCGGGTAGCGAACAGCATGAACTGGCCAAGGTGATGGCGAAAGAGGTCGATCGTCTCAACCGGGTGATCACCGAGTTACTGGCGCTGGTGCGCCCTGCCGATCTGCGTTTTCAGCGGGTGGCGATTAACGAGGTGATCGAACATTCGCTGCACCTGATCCGCCAGGATGCAGAGAGTAACAATATCGTCCTCCGTTCCCGTTGTGATGAAGCTTTGCCGCTGGTGGAGATCGACCCCGATCGCCTCACTCAGGTGTTGCTGAATCTCTATCTCAATGCCATCCAGGCGATTGGCTCGAAAGGCGTACTCGAGGTTGACGTTGAAGTGACCAAGGATGGGGCGATGCGCATTACCGTCAGCGATTCGGGTGCTGGTATCCCACCCGACGACCTTGGAAAAATCTTTAACCCTTACTTCACCACCAAGGCGACGGGCACAGGTCTGGGGCTAACCATGGTGCAGAAAGTGATCGAGGAGCATCAGGGGACGATCGCCGTGACCAGCGGCCAACCAACGGGCACACGCTTTACAATGGTGATCCCACTTAGTCACCAAACACTGCAGGGAGAGGCTCATGCAGACGCCTAATGCACATATTTTGCTGGTTGAGGACGATCTCAGCCACTGCACCATCCTCCAGGCGCTGATAAACGGCTGGGGTTACCGGGTCAGCGTGGCGCATAACGGCCGACAAGCGTTGGAGCAGGTCAGGGCGCAACCGTTTGATCTGATCCTCAGCGACGTGCGGATGGCGGAAATGGACGGCATCGCGGCGCTGAAGGCCATCAAAAGCTATAACCCGGCGATCCCGATCCTGATCATGACTGCCTATTCCAACGTGGAGTCTGCCGTGGAAGCGATTAAGGCGGGGGCTTATGACTATCTGACCAAGCCTCTCGATTTCGATACGTTGCAGCTCACGCTGGCACGCGCGCTGGAGCATACCTCGTTAAAAAGCGAGAACCAGGATCTGAAGCAGCGCTTGCGGTTCGAACAGCAAAATTTTATTGGCCGCAGTGAACCGATGCGCAAACTGCTGGAAATGATCGCCATGATCGCCCCTTCCGAAGCAACGGTGTTGATCAGCGGCGAATCAGGCACTGGTAAGGAGCTGATAGCCCGGGCCGTACACGCCAATAGCCTGCGCAAGGATCGGCCATTGGTGAGCATCAACTGCGCCGCCTTGAGCGAATCTCTGTTGGAGTCGGAGCTGTTCGGTCATGAGAAAGGGGCATTTACCGGTGCCGACAAACGCCGGGAAGGGCGCTTTATGGAGGCTGACCAGGGCACGCTGTTCCTGGACGAAATTGGAGAAGTCTCGCCGTTGATGCAGGCGAAATTATTGCGGGCGATCCAGGAGCGGGAGATCCAGCGGGTGGGCAGTAATCAGACCCTGTCGGTGGATGTACGCCTGATCGCGGCAACTAATCGGGATCTGTTGGCGGACGTGGAGGCTGGCAGATTCCGCCAGGATCTCTACTATCGGCTGAATGTGGTGACGGTGGACAGCCCGCCGCTGAGGGCGCGCCGCGAAGACATTCCCCTGTTGGCGATGCACTTCCTGGCCAAATTTGCCGAGCGTAACCGTAAGACGGTCAAGGGATTCACCCCGTTGGCGATGGATATGCTGCTGAAATACCCCTGGCCGGGCAACGTGCGTGAGCTGGAGAACAGCGTTGAGCGTGGGGTGATCCTGCTGAGTGGGGACTTTATCAGTGAAAAAGAGCTGCCGCTGAGCGTCAGCCAGTGCGCCGATGTGCAGCCGGATCGCCAATGTGGCCAAGCGATCCAGCCGTTGGAACAGGTAGAGAAACAGGCGATTTTGGCGGCGCTTGAACAAACTGCCGGTAACAAGACCGAGGCGGCCAAACAGCTCGGCATTACCCGTAAGACGCTGTTGGCCAAGTTACAGAAGTAGCTTCTGGCTTCTGTTCACACCCCCTCACCCTAACCCTCTCCCACAGGGAGAGGGGACCGATCGAGTCCCCACTGAATTACAGCAATTTGTCTTTATATTAAATAGTTACAGAATAACTTTGCCCCCTGCCACGCGCTCCGTTCAGCTCCCCCCCCTTTTTTGAGAGAGGGTTGGGGTGAGGGGAGCAGCGATCTCCGGCTGACCAGTGATTATCCAGACGGTGTCACAGAGCGCTTCCCATACCTGATCACAACGCCGTATCAGCTCCCTCTCCCTGTGGGAGAGGGTTGGGGTGAGGGACGCAGCGATCTCCGGCTGACCAGTGATTATCCAGACGGTGTCACAGATTGCTTCCCATACCTGATCACAATGCCGTATCAGCTCCCTCTCCCTGTGGGAGAGGGTTGGGGTGAGGGGGCGGTTTCCGCTCGTAGTTCAGCCACCCGTTGCTGCACATCAGGCCACGGTTTTTGCTTGGCAAAGTCCTGCCGCAGATATTGCAGCAGCGCAGCGATTTGCGCGTCGTTGAGGTTATAACGGAACGCAGGCATATAGCCCAATTCGCCTTTGGCCGGATGCTGGATACCGGAAAGTACCACGCGGATGGCATTATCCGGGCTGTCGCTATACAGGTTGCTGTTCAGGACCAGGGAAGGGCGTACGCCCTGCATCTGCGCGCCTTTCTCCTGAGAGTGACAAGCCATGCAGGCCCCGGAGAAAATTCGGGCCCCCTGTGATGACAGCGGCTCTACCCTTTGCTCCGCTAATCGGCTGATCTCTGCGGCCTTACCAGGCAGGCTTTGATCCTGAGGATGGAAGGAACTCAGATAGGTAGCAATGGCCTGTAAATCTTCTGATGGCAACTGAGAAAGCCCCTCCTCGATCACTGGTGCCATCGGCCCTGCTGCCACGCCGTGGTTAGCCGAGTAGCCGGTTTGCATAAAGGTCACTAAATCTTGCTTGCTCCAGGCCAGCGGTAATTGATCGTTGGCCGTCAGAGCCGGAGCAGTCCATCCTTCTGCGACACCGCCGTTTAGATGTTCGCTGCCCCCTTGCTCCCCAAACAGAAAGTTTCGTGGTGAATGACAGGCGCTGCAATGACCCAGCCCCTCCGTCAAATAGGCCCCCCGGTTCCACTCTTTACTCTGGCTGGCGTCTGGCTGCATGGCACCGGGCGTCAGATAGAGCCAGTTCCAGGTCACGATACCCTGACGGATATTGAAGGGGAAATGTAATGAGGTTTTCGGCGGCTGGTAGTGCACCGCTGGCTGCGTCATCAGGTAAGCGTACAGTGCCTTGAGATCTTCGTCGCTGGTGCGGGTAAAGGCGGTATAGGGGAAAGCCGGGTAGAGGTAATTGCCCTGGCGATCGACCCCGTGACGCATGGCGCGTTCAAAGGCGAGATAGGACCATCTGCCAATTCCTGTTTCCAGGTCGGGCGTAATATTGCTGGTATAGATGGTGCCGAACGGGATCTCCATCGCCAGCCCGCCGGTATTGCGTTCACCACCGGGGCGGGTGTGGCACACCGCACAATCGCCAAGAGCGGCTAGGCGCTCACCCTTTTCAATCTGCGCCTGGCTGAAATTGCGGGTATTCAGGGGCTCGGTTTGCACCATTTCTGGCTGCCAGGTGGCAATCCCACCTACCGCGACGATGATGGCAACGGCCAGCGCGCCCAGCCCGGCGATTTTCTTTATCTTGTGCATAATGTGTTACCTGTTTGCATGGCTGGAAGAGGTGGCAGTAGCTAAAGCCTTCAGGATCCGTTCCGGGGTGAAGGGAACTTCACGCAGTCTGACGCCCAGCGCATCAAATAACGCATTGGCGATGGCGGCAGCGCTAGGTACGGAGGCGGATTCACCGGCCCCCATCGGCGGCTCATGTGGGTTATCCAGCAGTTGGATATCCACCTCTGGTAGTTCGTCAAACCGCAGCAGAGGGTAACCGCCCCAATCCAGTGAGGTCACTCCGCTGCCGTCAAAGGTGACAAACTCTTTCAGGACCCGGCTGGCAGACTGGATGATGTTGCCATGCACCTGATGGCGGACCCCGGCCGGATTAACGATTTGCCCGCAGTCGTGGGCAACGTAGATCTTGTTCAGTTTGATCTGCCCGTTGCGGCGATTAACGCTGAGATCGCAGACCCAGGCCGCCCAGGCGGCACCAAAACCGGGGAATTTGCTGTGGAAGTAACGGGCATAGGCGAAACCTCGGCCATTGACCACTTCTTGATCCTCGGCCACTGGATTACGATGGGCGGGGCCATCCTGCCAGTTGGCCTGTTTTTTCAGCGCGTGGATCAACGTAATGGCGCGCGGATCGGTTAAATATTGCAGCCGGTAGGCGATCGGGTCCTGTTTGGCGAGGTAGGCCAATTCGTCGATCCAGCTTTCATGGGCAAACACGTTCGGCAGCGCCGACACGCCACGCATCCAGGAAGCCCGCACGATGGGGGCCGCATCTTCCGCAATTACCCGCATATGCGGATATTCATACTGAGGCACGGCGGTACGATCACCCATTTGCTGCACATCTGCCCGATTGGCGACCTTGCCGGTTAATACCAGCGGCAGGGTAACGGCGTTGTTGGAGGGATAGCTGGTTCTCAGCTCATAGGCGGCGACCTGATGATTGGCATCCAGCCCGCCACGTACGCGGATCAATTGCCCGGTACCTTTTGGCTCCCAACCCGCTTCCTGCTCGCGCATCAACTGCACCCTCACCGGCTTGCCAGTGGCATGCGACAGTAAGGCCGCATCTGCCGAAACGTCATCGGCACAGTTACGGCCATAACAGCCGGAAGCTTCCATGCGGTTGATGTGCACCTGTTCCAGCTCCCGGCCAAGCAATTTGGCAATGTCTTTGCGCAGGTCGTGGGGATTTTGCGTACCAGACCAGATTTCCACCTGATGCGCGTTTACCTCGGCCACGGCACAGGAAGGGCCGATGGAGGCATGTAAATGATAAGGCCAAACGTAGTCGACATTGACCTGCGTTGTGACTGCGGCAAGGGCGTCGGTGGTGCCCGGATCGTCGCGCAAAATTCGCTCGGCTTTCGGCATGGCTTCCAACGTAGCGTGCAGCTTGTCCAAAGACAGATCGGGTAACCCGGCCCAGGGCTGCCATTGCACCTTTAGTTGGCGCATGGCTGCGATCGCCTGCTCCTCACGCTCGGCTACGATGCCGATAAAGTCATTGATGACCACCAGTTTGACAATGCCGGGCAGGTGGGCGATGGATCCCCGATCGACGGAAATCATCGCTTTTCCCAACGGCGCGCTGCTGTCTGCTCCGGCATAAGGCGGGCGTACGACCCGGCCATGTAACATGCCAGGTAGGCGCATATCATGCACATAGGTCAGTTGGCCGCGAACCTTGGCCGGAATATCGACGCGCGCCACCGGTTTGCCTACATACTGGCCGCTTTGCGGACTTTTCAGCACCACATTGCTGTCCAACGGCAGATGCAGATCCTGCCCACGCGCCAGTTCGGCGTAGCTCAGGCGGGCTGAGGGTGCATCTGGGGCAAAGACGAAGCCATTGGCGGTTGTCAGCTGTGAGGCTGGGCGCTTGAAGGCAAGAGCTGCGAGTTGCACCAGCAATTGCCGTACCTGCGCTGCCGCCTGACGCAAGGGAACCGAGGTTACCTGAATGGTGGCGCTGGCGATGGTTGGGCCTTGATCGGGCGTGCGATTGGTATCGCCCAGGATCAGCGTGACATCGTCGAAAGCCACGTCCAGTTCATCGGCGACAATCTGCGCCAGTGAGGTGCGTATGCCGGTGCCGAGATCGACGTGGCCGTTAAACGCGGTCACTTTGCCGTCGGCACTGAGGGCAATAAAGCTGCTGATACGGTCCAGGGGGATCGCTTTGCCTGCGGCGGCAGGGCTATCCGCCAACGCGTTGAAGGGTAACAGGCTGCTGACCATCACTACGCCACCCGCCTGCAGCAGGCGGCGACGGGTTATCTGCATCTCCATCATTGGGCACCGCGCTCGGCCAGTAGCCGCTTGGCCTGTTGCGCCGCAGCCAGAATTTCCAGATGGGTACCGCAGCGGCACAGGTTGAAGGCTAATTCGTTTTTGATCTGTTGCTCGCTGGCTTGCGGATCGCGTTCAAATAGCGCCACTAGCGTCATAATCATGCCGTTGGTGCAGTAGCCACACTGTGCGGCCTGTTCATCGATAAAGCCCTGTTGCACCGGGTGTAAATGGCCTTCCTGGCTTAGCCCTTCCAGCGTGGTGATCGTTTTCCCTTGGGCAGCAGACAGCGGGGTAGAACAAGAGCGGGCCGCAACGCCGTCGATCAGTACGGTACAGGCACCGCATTCACCCAGGCCACAGCCATATTTGGGGCCGTTGAGTTGTAAATCGTTGCGTAGGACATACAGCAGGGGAGTCTCTGGTGGGATATTGCTCAGTGCGACCAAACGGCCATTAACCTTAATTTCCATGTAAAACCCTATCCTTGGTGAGTTTAATTTTTTGTGAATTCTATGTTGATTACTGGGGGGGTGTTTGATCAAAAGAGGGATTTTTAATGATTCGCAGAATAATTATTGAAACAGGGTGTGATGTAATGCATTGATACTCAAGAAGAGTTATAAGCAGCGGCGAGCCAATGTCGCCGCTAGGGTGATAGGGTATCTAGGCGTTAAGCAAGAAACTCGACCTTGCCGCCGTCAAGATGGTACATGCTGCCCACAATCTTGATTTTTCCTTCCTCTTCCAGCTTTTTCAGCACCGGGCTGTTTTTGCGGATATCGGCAATGGTCATCTCGACGTTGGTTTTGGCCACGGCATCGACAAATTCATAGTTGCTACCGCTACGTTCGCCTTTAAATTCGGTCTTGTCGATGGCCGGCTTGATCTTGTTGAGCAGCCCGGTCAGGTTACCCAGTTCGACGTTTTCGATGGCCCCTTTTACCGCCCCGCAGGCGGTGTGTCCCATCACCAGCACCACTTTGGCTCCGGCAGCGGCACAGGCAAACTCCATGCTGCCCAGAATGTCGTCATTCTGGATATTACCGGCAACGCGTGCGTTAAAGGTTTCACCAATGCCGACGTCAAACAGGAGTTCCGCCGGGGCGCGTGAGTCAATGCAGCTTAAAATGACCGCCGCCGGGAACTGCCCCTGAGCGCTGGCCTGCTTCTGGGCGACATAGTCATGCTGCTGCATTTTGCCTTCACGAAAGCGCATATTGCCTTGTTTAAAGCTGGCGATGATGTCGTCCGGCGTCATTTTATCGCGCTGTTCTTTGGTCATCGCGGCGGCAAAGGCCACTGACGGCGCAGTGAAACCGGCAATGCCGGTCATGGCTAATACTGAAAGGGCTGCGGTACGTTTTAGCAGGGCACGGCGTGGCGGTTCTTGATCGGGGAGCTTACTCATATACGTTATTCCTCGTGTGCTGAGTTGGAGAGAAAACACATTGATTGCGCCAGTTCCCAGGGGCAATGAAACAACCTGGCGTAGTGGCGTTGAACGGGTATCGCCTTGATAAAGGTAAGCACTACTAAGTGTATATGTGACCTTGCTTTTTAGCTGGGTATTTTGTGAACAAAATGAGGCCGCCGGGGACCAGATTCCTGTTTGTTCGCGCCAGACAATGGCTTAACATAGCGACAACTTTTTTTGCCTGGCCTATATGGATATCCGATGCGTCATCTGGTTACGCTTTTACCCCTGATCCCTTTGCTGGCTGCCTGTAGCAGTGAGCCTAAACCTTCCGAGCAACTGGCCCCCCCAGATAGCCTGGTGCAGAGTGGCTTTGTGCTTGAACCGGAGCATGCCATTCATCCGCTGGGCGGCGACTTTGCCGATAATCCGGCGACGGCGCGCTTTATCGACAAGATGGTGCAGGAGCACGGCTTTGAGCGCCAGCAGTTGCATGACGTGCTAGCCCAGGCCAAGCAACTGGACTGGGTGGTGGCTCTGATGGATAAGCAGGCACCGGCAGGTAAGCCATCGACCACGCCAAACGGCGCTTGGATCCGCTATCGCAACAAGTTCCTGACGCCGGACAACGTGCAGAACGGGGTGGTATTCTGGAATAAATATGAGGCGGATCTCCAGCGCGCCTATCAGGTTTACGGTGTACCGCCAGAAATTATCGTGGGCATCATCGGGGTAGAAACTCGCTGGGGCCGGGTGATGGGCAAAACGCGCATTATCGATGCGTTGGCGACGCTGTCGTTTAACTACCCACGCCGTGCTGACTACTTTAGCGGTGAATTGGCCACCTTCTTGCTGATGGCGCGTGCCGAAGGTGACGATCCGCTTTCCCTGCGCGGCTCCTACGCCGGTGCGATGGGCTACGGCCAGTTTATGCCTTCGTCGTTCAAGAGCTATGCGGTTGACTTTAACGGTGACGGCCATATCAACCTGTGGGATCCGGTGGATGCCATCGGCAGCGTGGCCAACTACTTCAAAGCTCATGGCTGGACGCGTGGGGCAACGGTGGCGGTGCCGGCTAATGGCCAGGCTCCTGGTTTAGAGACTGGTTTTAAAACCAACTATTCGGTCGCTACGCTGGCCGCGGCGGGCTTGACGCCGCAAGGTTCGTTGGAAGGTAATCAGCAGGTCAGCCTGCTGCGACTGGATATGGGCAACCGTTACCAATACTGGTACGGCTTGCCGAACTTCTATGCTATCACCCGCTATAACCACAGCGTGCATTATTCGATGGCGGTGTGGCAGTTGGGTGAAGCGGTGGGCAGGGCTCGGCGCGGGCAGTGAGTTTTTCTGATTTTTGAGCGAGTTTCAGGCGTAAAAAAACCCGATGGTGAATCGGGTTTTTTTACTTTCCGGCCTGAGTTGGTGTCTCTGGCCAGGATGAGAACATCATCATCTAACAATGAGATACCTGCCGCGACAGGCAATGGAAGGGTAAGCGGTAGTGCTCTCACTCCTTTTTAAGGAGTAACGGATGAAAACTTTCATTGATAAAGTTCTCATCGTTCTGAAAGCGCTGGTTGCGCTGTTGGAACTGATCCGCAGATTCATCAACTGATGAAGGTAGAAACGTAAATAAGGCCAGGGAGGCTAACCACTCTCTGGCCTTTAATAATTACCGTTCCCGCAGTGACTCTTTCACCTTGTTCAGCGGCTTGATCAGGTAATCCAGCACGCTTTTCTGCCCGGTCTTGATCTCCACGCTGGCCACCATCCCCGGCACAATCGGGAACTTCTTGCCCGCCTTATTCATCAGTTCTGCCTGCTTGGTGCGCACGTAAACCCGGTAGTAATACTGGTCACGTTTGACCTCGTCCTGAATGGTATCCGGGGAAACGTTCTCCACCTCGCCATTCAGGTTGCCGTAGATTGAAGAGTCATAGGCGGTCACCTTGACGGTAGCGGGCAGGCCAGGGCGGATATAGGCGATATCTCGTGGGTTGATGCGGGTTTCGATAAGCAACTGATCTTCCAACGGCACGATCTCCATCAGTTTGCCACCCGGCTGCAACACGCCGCCCACGGTAGTTACCTGAATATCCTTCACGATCCCACGCACTGGCGAAACCATGGTGGCACGATCCAACTGATCTTCCTTACCGTTCACCAGTTCTAACTGGGCGTCGAGATCGGCGTTGTTTTTTACCTGCTCCTCACGCGCACGCACGGCATATTGGTTAATTGCTTCGTCAATCTTGCCTCTCAGCTCACTAACCTGCCGCCGTAGGCGGATTACTTCAACCTGGCCAGCTGCCCCTTTGGCGACTAGCGGTTCGGTCATGCGTAATTCCTGCTGGACCAACTGCATCGACTGTTGCAGATTGCTGACGGTCTCATCGCGGTTGCGCTTGCGGGACTCATACAGCTGGCGTTCACGGGCCACCAGACTTGGCTCCTTCAGGGTATCGGCGCTGAACTGCAGTGGCTCGCCAGTCAGCTCGGAACGCAGGCGTTCGGCGGAGGCGCGCAGGGTGCGCACGCGGGAAAAGGCTTCGCCATAGTTGGACTGGAAGCGTTTCACATCCAGCTGCGCCAGTTTCTGGCCCTTGTCGACGATGTCCCCTTCGTGCACATACAGGTGATCGATAATCCCACCGTCCAGGCTCTCAATCAGCTGCGCCCGGCTTAAGGGCGTGACCTTGCCGGTGCCGACGGTGACCTCATCGAGTATGGCAAAATAGGCCCAGACCACAAACAGGATCATCCCCAGCAGCGTCAACCAAAGTACCGAGGAATGCCGCCGCCCTTGGCGTGCCAGATCGTCTTGCATGGTGATATTGCTCATTGCTTGCTCCTCATGCTACGCCCTGTTCTTTATTGATCGGCTTATTGGCCGCCTGCAGGATCTGATCTCGTGGCCCGTCGGCCACCACGCGGCCGTTATCCAGCACCACAATGCGATCCACCAGCTTCAGCAGCGCTGGCCTATGGGTGACCAGTACCAGCGTGCGGCCGCTGAGCCAGCCGTGCATCTGGCGGATCACGTACTCTTCCAACTGTTCATCCATGGAGGCGGTGGGTTCATCCAGCAGCACGATTTGCGGGTTACGCAGGATCATACGGCTTAGCAATACCATTTGGCGCTGGCCGCCTGACAGGCCGCGGCCACCTTCATGAATAATGCGATCCAGGCTGGCGGCGTCCTGTTGTGCCAGACTCAGTGCCCCGGAAATACGCAGCGCCTGGAGCATTTCCGATTCGGTAGCATGAGGGTGGCCAAGCATCAGGTTCTGGCGCAGGCTGCCGAAAAACAGCCGCGACTCCTGCGAGAGAAAGCCCAGTTGGCGGCGTACATCGCTGGGATCGATATGGCTGATATCGACGCCGTCGATGATCACCTTGCCCCGAGTGGCGCTGGCCTGGCCGGAAAGCAGCTTCAGCAGCGTCGATTTCCCCGCGCCAACCTTACCGAGGATCGCTACTCGTTCGCCGGGTTTGATCTCCAGATTATTGACGGTGATCGAGTTTTCCCCTTTCTCCACGTCGTAGCTGTATTGCAGATTGCGCAGTTGGAAATGGCCGCTGAGCACCGGGCAATGAGCCATCTTGCCCTCTTCCGGCTTATCGAGCGGTTTCTTCAACAGATCGTCCAGGCCGGTCATGGCGGTTTTAGCGTGCTGCCAGCGTGAGAACACCATGGTCAACTGCATCAGCGGGGCGATGGTGCGTGAGGAAAGCAGGCTACAGGCCACCATGGTACCGGTAGTGATATCGCCGGCGAGCACCAGATAGCTGCCAAACACCAGCATCCCGGCATAGGTCAGTTGCTGTACCGTTGAGGCCCAGCCGCTGAGCCGCGCACCCCACAGCCGTTGCTGCATACCAATGTTGGCGCTGACCGCGTGGGTCTGTTCCCACTGGCGCTGGAAGTAGGGCTCGGCTTGCAGTGCCTTGATATCCTCAACCCCTTCGATCGACTCAACCAGCACCGCGTTGCGCAGGGCGCTTTCCCGCATGCCTTCCTTCGCCAGCTTGGCCATCGGCCATTGCAGCAAGATGCCAGGAATGACGATCAGCGGGATCGCCAGCATCGGGATAAACACCAGCGGGCCGCCAACCAGCGCCATAATGACGAGGAACAGCAGCACGAACGGCATATCTGCCGCCGCGCCCACGGTAGTGGAGGTCAGCAGTTCCCGCACCTGATCGATCTCCCGCAACTGCGAGATAAACGAGCCGGTCGATTTTGGCCGTGCTTCGTTTTTGATCGCCAGGGCGCGGGCAAACAGCATGCCGGAGATCTTCAGGTCGATCTTCTTGCCCATCAGATCGGAGATCACGGTGCGCGACAGGCGGATGGCATACTCCAGCGCCGCCGCGATCAGCACCCCGAAGAACAGCACCCACAGGGTGGAGTAAGACTGGGCTGGAATGACTCGATCATAAACCTGCATCGAAAACAGAATACCGGCGAGGGCCAGCACGTTGCTGATGATCGACGCCAGCGAGATCTCGCCGATTTGCCGTTTGGCCCCGCGAAAATGTTGCCAGAACCAGTGTTTGCGGTAGGGCTGCACGAAGTCGTCGATACGCGAATCTTGCCCACGCTCCGCCGCCCCCAGCAGCACAATGGTGCCTTGCCCTTTCAGTAGCAGCTCCACCAGCTCGGCCTCTCGCTGCACGTCACCGCTGTCGTTGAGCCAATACAGCGCCTTGCCCTCGTTGTCGAGGGATTCGATCACCATCAGCCCGCCGTCGTCGATTTCGATCAGCGCGGGCAGGATCTCGTTACGCCAGCGAACTTTCTCCCGTGGCTGCAAGCTGACGCTAAGCCCCATCAGGTGGCCCAGGCGCTCCAGGCGACGCGGTGCAGGCAGTTGTTCATACCAGCGCATCTGCTGGCGGACGGACTTGGTATCGACAGCCAGGCCGTAGCCGTTGGCCGCCCGGGCCATGGCTGCGATCCAGGTTTCGAGTGATGCAGGTTGTGACATAAGCGCTCCTGGCAAAATAATTCAGACTACAGCGACGGCAGGTTGTCGCCGATGGCTCGTTGGCGCTCGATACCCAACATATCCAATAAATTGTCGACCGCAGAGGCGTAGCGCACCGCCGCGTCCCAGCCGTCGTACAGCGCGGTGACGCGTGAGGTTTCCGCCTGCAGAACGTCCTGCTCGACGCTGAGCAGATCGTTAAGGCTGCGTTTGCTGAGCTTGTATTCGTCCTGGTAGACGCTGCGGGTGTAGTCCGCGCTGCTGAGCTGCTGCGCTCCGGCCAGCTCTCGTTGTTGCGCACCAATCAGATCCGCATAGGCGGTGGAGGCCTTCTGATTCATATCCAGCTTGGCCGCTTCGACCTGAGCTTGTGCTGCCTGGCGATCACCCTCGGCGGCATCGACCTTGGCGTTGACCGCACCGCCTTGGTAGATCGGCGCCTGCACCACGAGTTGCAACTGATCGTTCCAGTAGGATTGGGCATCGTTGCCATCGCTCTCATAGCGGGTGCGGCCAGCCTGGACCGAGATGGTAGGCCAGTGCTGGGCCTCGGCCTGGCGAATGCGCTGGGTAGCGGCCTCCTGCTTGGCCTGGGCGCTGAGTACCGCATTGCTTTTTTGATAGGGCAGCGACTTGAGGGTGATTTTCTGTTGTAGCAGTTGCTGCGGCAGGTCCGGCAGTTTATCCGGCACGACGCCGGTCAGTACGGTGAGTTGCGCCAGGGCCGAGCGCTGTTGTGCGCGGTACTGCTCCAGCGTGGCGTTCATCCCGGCGATGCGGGTTTGTGCCTGTAACACGTCGGATTGCGAGCTTAGGCCAGCATTGGCCCGCAGCTCGGCGATGTCCTTGACCCGGTTGAGTGACACCAGGTTGTGTTCCGCCGAGGCGCACAAGTCCTGATAGCGCTTGACCTGCAAGTAGGCCTGCAGCGTTTGCTGGCCGACGTCGGTCATGGTTTGGTACAGCGTGTAGCGATAGGCATCGGAGAGGTTATGTTGCTCCTCGATGCTGCCGCTGGTTTTGCCGAAGTCATACAGCAACTGGTTCAGGGTCACGCCCGCTGAGGCGGTGTTGTTCAAGGTGCCGGAGGAGTCGGTCTGGCTGGATTTGCCAAAATTGCTGTTGAGGGCAATTTGTGGAAACCAGGCGCTTTGTGCCAGCGCCAGATCGGCTTTACCCACGTTAATCTGTGCCGAAGCCTGAGCGATTTGCGGGTTACGCGCAAAGGCTCGCAGGATCGCCTCCTGTAAAGTGAGCGTCATCACCGAACGTTCAGTCGGTGCAGCTTGCCAGTTAAATTCGACCTGCGGTGCGGCGAGAGTCTGACCTGTCAGCCCGCCTAATCCGCCCAAAAACAGTCCGATTGTGGCCGCACGCCGAAGCGTGAGCCGATATCCATCCGTGTCATAAGGGTGTTTTTTCATTATCGCTACCACGTCTGGGCCGATAACCGCACGTTGTGCCGTTTCGGCTTTGTTATTGTGACGATCGTTAATTTCGGCGGCCCGTCTCCCGAACGGTACCGCCGCACTGCATTGGCCTTGGCTCTGTCATTCCCATGTCACTGGCTCGCGGCGTGGTGCGAGCCAGTGGCTGACAGATGGGCCGGGTACTACACCAGATTGACGTGCAGGCCTTGCTGCACCAGAACATCTCCCAGGGTGTTGCCGCTTTCGAGGGCTGAGTTGTGGTAAACATCAAACACTTGGCCGTCTACCGTCCGTTGACCTACGGTGCTCCAGGTACCGCCTTCGCCCTGGGTCAGATTGACCTGGTCGCCGGTAGTCCCCTTGATCAGCAGATCGTCGCTGGAAGCGTCCTTCACGGTCAGCGCTTCGTGCAGATCCAGCGTGATGCTGTTGGTGCCGCTGGTGCCTAAATCGAAGATATCGATGTGTTGCACCTTCAGGCCCAGCGCCGTCAGATCCAGGTTGAGGTTTTTGCCATCCAGCTCCAGGGTATCGATACCCGCGCCGCCGTCGATCGACAGGAAGTCGAGGGCGTTGACGTGGATCACATCGTTACCGCTGCTGCCGTGAATGGTGTCTCCGCTGGCGGTGGTGCCATCCGCCAGATTGATGGTGACGCCGCCAATGCTGAAGGTGCTGTCTTCAACCTTGGTTTCACTTGTGGTATCCACCGGCAGCGTTGGGTTCACCACCAGCGTGCTGGTGGCTGGTTCACTGGTATCCGTGGTAGTCGGAGTGCTGCTGACCTCACTGGTTGGCGTGCTGGTTTCTGTCGTGGTGTGTTGCACGGCGGCTACCTGAGCATGCTGTACCGCTGTGTGATCGGTAGTGCTGTCGGTAGTGGTGTTTTCAGAACCTGAAGTATCCAGCGACAGCGTTTCGACCGCGGCGTTGGCGGTCATCAGCAGTGGCAGTTCGATACCGGATGTCAGCCCCGCAGAAACGCTGACCCCGTTGCCCGCCAGGTCGGTGACCGAAGCCGCCACTACGGTGCCCAACAGGGTAGGTATCAGGTTGAGCACGTTCAGACCCTTAAGGGCGTTGGTGGTGTCGAATTTCACCGTCCAATGTCCGGTGGCATCCACGGTGCCTTGCAAGGTACTGCCCAGCAAGGTCACGCTAACCTTCGCGCCTTGCTGCACGTTCAGGCTGGTACCGCTGACGGTCAGGCCGTTGGTCAGAATGCCTAGCGCACCAGTCAGGGTTCCTAGAGCATCAATACCCAACAGCGGCAACGCGTGGATTTTCACTGTGGCGTTGGCGTTGGCCGAGCTGGTGTTACCGTAGCGATCGGTGACGGTAACGCCAACCGACAATGGTCCATCTGCCAGATTGACCAGGTTCAGGGTAGGAACGCTGACGCTCCATTTCCCGTCGTTGCCTACGGCAGCGCTCAATACCAGTCCCCCCACATTAACGCTGACGCTACCACCGATGGCGTTGGTGGTGGTGCCGCCGATCAGTTGGTTCAGGTTGGCTTCGCTCAGGTTGAGGAAACCATCGCCAAACAGACTGCCCAGGCTGACGGTCGGCAGGTTATGGATGCCCACGCCCAGATCGGCGCTGATGCTGCCGGTTTTCCCTGCGGAGTTGGTGACCGAAACCCCCAGTGACAGATTGCCATCCAGCAGGCTGGACAGGTTGAGCGGTGTCAGGCTGAGTGACCAACTGCCATCGGCTTTCACCTGGGTGGTGAAGGTATTGCTACCAAGGTGAATCTGAATGGTCGAACCCGGTGCGTTGGTAGCGTGACCGCTGATGATCTGGTTGCTGGTCGCTTCCAGTGCATTCAGCAGGCCGTCACCGCCGAACAGCGGATCGAGCGTCAGGGTTGGTAGGGCGTTGATCAGCACGTTGAGCGGGCTGACCTTGCTCACGGTGTTACCTGCCGCATCGGTGAGGCTGGCGGTGACGTTGGTCAGGCCATCCAATAACCCTTGCAGATCCAGAGTTGGGATCGGCAACTGCCATTTACCAGTGGCATCGACGCTGGTGGTGTAGGTGTGGCTGCCCAGCGTCAAGGTGATGGTGGTCCCGGCCGACACGTTACCTGCGTTGCCGCTCAGGATCTGCGGTGACAGCAGATCGCTCAGATCCAGCGTACCGTCGCCAAACAGCGGGTTCAGCGTCAGCGTTGGCAGGATGGTCGCCACGTTGAGGCCTACGCTGGCACCGCTGGTGTTACCTGCCGGATCGGTGACCGTGGCGCTGACGATCAGGTTACCCGCCGCCAGATCCGCCAACTGCAGCGGATTGATGGTGGTACTCCAGCTACCGTCGGCACCGACCGTGGCGTTCAGTTGCAGCGTACCGACCTTGATCACCACCTGGGAACCCGCCGCCGCATTGGTGGTTGTACCGCTGATGGTCTGGGTCAGCAGCGCTTCGGCCGCATTGAGGAAGCCGTCGCCGCCAAACAGCGGGTTCAGCGCCAGCGTTGGCAGCTTGTTGACGATCACATTAATCGCCGTATTGAGCACGCCGGTGTTGCCGGAGCCATCCAGCACCGAAACGCCAACGTTGATATTGCCGTCCAGCAGGGTGTGCAGATCGGCAGGTTGCAGCACCAGGCTGAACTTGCCGTCGGCACCGACGGTGGTCAGGAAGTTTTTACCGCCAAGAGAAACCTGCACCTGCGCACCTGCGCTGGCGAAGGCCACGGTCCCGCTGACGGTTTGCGCCACCAACGCTTCCGCCGCGTTGAGGAAGCCATCACCGCCAAACAGCGGATCGAGCGTGATCACCGGCAGTTTCACATCCAGCTGTAGCCCGGTAGTGGCGCTGGTGGTGTTACCCACCGCATCGGTCGCCGAGGCGGTGACGGTAAAGTTACCGTTGCCCAGCCCTTGCAGGATGCCGAGGATATCCGGGGTGACGGTAGCACTCCATTTGCCACCATCGCCTACGGTGGCCGTCAGCGTTTGCGAACCGGCAATATCCAGATTGATAGTGGCACCCTTCGCCAGATTGGTGACGGTGCCGCTGATGGTCTGGTTGAGCAGCAGATCCGCTACGTTGAGGATGCCGTCGCCAAAGATCGGATCCAGCACGATGTGCGGCAGATTGTGGATGATGGCGGTGATATCGATATTTTTACTCACCACGTTACCGGCAGAATCGGTCACCGAGACGCCTAGCGCCAGATTGCCGTCGCTCAGGGCAGCCAGATCCAGCGGTGGGATCGACAGGCTCCAGGCACCGCCCGCTCCGACGCTAGCGGTATAGGTTTTGGTGCCCAGGCTGACGCTAACGCTGCCGCCACCGATACCAAGACCGTTAATCACCCCGCTGATGGTCTGAGACACCCCGGCTTCAACCGCATTCAGCAGACCATCGCCAAAGGCAACGACCGGGCCGATCACCGGCAGGTTGTGGGTCAGCACGTTGATATCGATCAGATCGTTAACCACGTTGCCGTGGGAATCGACGATCTGCACGTTGACCTGTGCCAGACCATCACCCAACAGGTTGAGCTGGCTAGGCAGCAGTGACACGCTCCATTGGCCGTTACCGCCAACGACCGCATCCAGCGTAATGCCTGCGATGGTGACGTGAACAACCGCCCCGTTGTAATCGCCGGTGGCGTTACCGCTGATCACTTGAGTCAGCAGCGATTCGGCCAGGTTCAGCACGCCATCGCCGCCAAACAGGGCGTTAACCCCCGCGCCGAGCGTTTTGTTCAACGCCACGTTTAGCGTTACGTCGGTATGGCTGCTGTTGCCAGCGGTGTCGGTCAGCGTGACGCCGATGATCTGCGGCCCATCGGTCAGGCTTTGCAGATTAAGCGACGGCAGCGGAATGCTCCATTTGCCATCCGGGCCAACCACCACGCTGGCGGTCAACGGCCCCAACGTAACGGTGACGGTTTCGCCAACGCCGCCGGTCCCGGTTAATGTCTGGCCGAGCAGGGCTTCTGCCAGCGTCAGGATATTGTCCCCGGTCAGCAGATCAACCGAGAGCAGCGGTGCCGTGGTATCGGTAGTAATGACGTGCGTTGCCGGCGTGGTGTTGCCTGCTGCATCGGACAGGGTGGCATTAATGGTGCTACTGCCCTGCGGCAGGTTAACCAGATCTGCCGGTGGCACGTTGACCGACCAGGTGCCGGCGCCGCTGACCTGCGCACTGTAGGTTTTGCCGTTCAGCGTGACGGTGACAATGCGGCCTGCTTCCGAGACCGAAGCGGTACCGGAGATCGCCTGGGCGACGGTGCTTTCACTGGCGTTCAACACGTCGTTACCCGCGAAGGTATTGATGGTGAGCGTCGGTGGAATGCGGTCGACCAACACGGTTTCGCTGGCGGTAAACACCGTCGGCAGTGGTGTCAGCAAGGTGGTACTGGCCGAAACCACGATATTGCCGTCAACCGGGAAGGTCACCACAGTGCTGAAGGTGCCATCCGCCAGGGTGGTAACCGGGATCCCCAGTGGCAAACCACCAACGATAATGGTCACTACCTGACCAAGCCCGATCCCACCAACCACTTTACCGGTCAGGTTGATGATCAACCCGACTTCGCTGGCGTTAACGATGTTATCGCCGGTGATCGGATCAACGGTAATAATCTGGCCCGGAGGCGTCAGGTTAACGGTGAAGCTGTGGTTGTCGACGGCGACGTTCCCGGCCTGATCGCTGACCTGAGCCGTGATGCTTGGCGTACCGCTCAGGGCTTTCAAGTCGGCAGGCAGGACAGATACGCTCCAACTGCCATCGGCCAACACCACCCCGGTATAGGTTTTGCTATTGAGCGTAACGGTCACTTGTTGCCCAACCGCGACATTGGTGGTGGTGCCGGTTATCAGCTGTACCGATTGGCTCTCGGCATAGTTGATGGTGTTATCCGCCGTGAAGTTACTGATGGTGACGGACGGCAGCGTGTTGACCGAAATATGTACCGAAGAACCGGCCGTGCCCTGGTTGCCTGCTGCATCCGTGGCGGTCACGGTGATGGTGTTATCGCCCTCTGCCAATGCTTTTAACTGCGGTGTCGTCAGCGCCAGGCTCCAGTTGCCGCCGCTGACCAGTGCGGTAAAGGTTTGGCTACCGATCTTCACGCTAACGGTTGTCGCATCACCGGCGCTGCCAGTGAGGATTTGCCCCAGGTTGGCCTCGGCCAGGTTGAGGAAACCGTCACCGAACGGTGTGTTAATGGTTGGCACCGGCGCGGTGAGATCGCTGGTGAAGTTCAGAGCACTGCTATTGGTGTTGCCCGCGGCGTCGGTCGCCGTGACGGTCAGCACGTGTGGCCCATCCAGCAAGGTGCTCAGGGTGGCAGCAGGCAGTGGTAACGCCCAGTTGCCGTTGATATCAACCTGCGCGTTGTAACTGACGCCATTGACATCGATCACCACTTTCACCGCCTGGCCTGCACCGTTTACCCCGGTGGTGCCGGTGATGGTCAACGCACCGGCGGCTTCGCTGATGCTCAGAATACCGTCAACGCCAAACGGCGGAACGATAGTGGGCTGTGGCAAGGTGAGAGAAGCGGTCACATCCAGCGGCGTGGTGGTGGCCGTATTGCCGCCACGATCCTCGACGGTGACTTCAACGGTGTGTTGCCCGTTGGTGAACACGCCAAGCTGGGTCGGGGTGAGTTGCAGAGACCAGCCACCCAGACCATCGGCCTGAGCGGTAAAGGTCTGCTGATCTGGCTGCCCGGCATCCACTGTTACCGTAACGATCTGGCCGCTGCCGACCAGGCCGGTTTTGCCGGTCAGGGTTTGCGCCAGCGCGGCTTCGGCAATATTCAGCAGGCCATCGCCAAACGGCAGATCCAGCGTTGGCAACGGCAGCTTGTTGATCAGGATTTCCAACGAGCCATTGGTGCTGCTGATGTTACCCACTGCGTCGGTAACCGTGACCGTGATTGGCCAGTTGCCATCCGGCAGGCCGAGCAGGGTGGCGCTGTCGAGTGGCAGCGTCCAACTGCCGTCGGCATTTACCGTGGCGTTCAGGATCAGGCCATTAACGTTCACCTTCACGGTCTGGCCGAGATTGCTATTGATGCCGGTGGTACCGGTGAGGGCTCCGCCCAGCAAGGCTTCGGCGTGGTTGATGATGCCATCGACAAATGGCGTGTTCAGCTCGGCCACTGGCAGCCCGGTGAGGATGCTGTCAAAGTCCAGCGTTGCGCCGTGGCTGTTGCCGCCTTTATCGGTAGCGACCACGCTGATGGTATGCGGGCCATCCAGCAGCCCCAGCAGATCGTTAGTCGGTAAGGTGACGCTCCACTGGCCGTTGTTGGCGACCGTGACGTTGTAGTCTTTACCGTTGAGGCTGACCACCACCGTTTGACCGTTGCCGATAATGCCGGTGGTGCCGGTCAGCAACTGATTGACCCCGGCCTCCACCAGGTTCAGTGCCCCGTCGCCAAATGGCGGGTTAATGGTTGGATTCGGCAGGATATGCGACAGGATCTCCAGCGAACCACCGGCGCTGGCAGGGTTACCTGCCGCATCCACGGCGGAGACCACCACCTGCACGGTGCCGTCTGCCAGCAAGGCCAGGGCATTGGCTGGGATTAGCGCGCTCCAGGTGCCATCGTTATTCACGATACCGTTCACTACGTAGGTGCCAATCTTGACCACTACCGGGGTGTTAACCAGCAAGTTGACCGCTGCACCGCCGATTGGCGTCGCGACACCCAGTTCGGCAATATTAAGAATGTTGTCACCGAACAACGGGTTCAACGTCAGTGATGGCAGCGTATGGGTATTGACCGCCACCGTGATGGAGTCTGATACGCCGTTACCTGCGGCGTCGGTGACGCTCACACCGATGGTCACGTTGCCATCCAACAGCCCTTGCAGGATATTGCTTGGGATATTCACGCTCCACGCACCGGTCGTTGGATCCGCCAGGGCGGTGTAAACGTTGGCGCCCAGCGTGACGGTAACGGTCAGGCCCGGATCGGTATGGCCGCTCAACACTTGCCCTAGCAGCGCTTCCGCCAGGTTCAGGATGTTATCGCCGGCAAACAGATCGATCTCCAGCAATGGCGGCACGGTGTCGACCGTGACGTTATGGGTGGCACTGGCCGGGTTATCGGCAATGTCGGTAACCGTTGCGGTAACTGTCTGTGAGCCTTGCGGCAATGCCTGCACGTCGGCTGATGGCACCGTCGCGCTCCAGCTACCGTCTGCTCCCACCACGGCGGTGTAGGTTTTGCCGTTGAGCAGCACGCTGACCACCTGGCCAGGCTGTACGTGGCTGGATCCCCCGCTGATGATGATGGCAGCTTTCGCCTCGTTGGCGTTGATGATGTCATCACCGGCAATCACGTTGACCGACAGCTGCGGCAGATTGCCCGCATCGGTGATCACGGTGAGGTTGTGGTTGGCGGTGGCCTGGTTGCCAGAGGTATCGCTAACCGTGGCGGTGATGGTGTCTTTACCGTCTGGCAAGGCCCCCACATCCACAGCCGGAACCTGCAGACTCCAACTGCCGTCCGCGCCGACGACGGCGGTATAGGTTTTGCCATTGAGCGTTACGGTGACCTGTTGCCCTTGTTCGACGCGCTGGCTCCCCCCGCTGATGGTCAACGGCAGGTTGGATTCCGCCAGGCTGAGGTAGTCATCGCCGGACAGGGTGTTGATGGTCAACAGCGGTGCCTGGGCCGGGTCGGTATCCAGGGTGATGCCGTGGCTGACGCTGCCGGTGTTGCCAGCGGCGTCGGTCAAGGTGGCGGTGATGGAAGAGGCACCGTTCGGCAGGTTAGCCAGATCGCCAGCCGTAATGGTGACGCTCCAACTGCCATCCGCCAGCACCAGCCCGTTATAGGTCAAGCCGTTGATGGTGACTTTCACTACCACTGGCTGGCCGCTGTCGTTGATCGGTGCGGTACCGGTGATTTGCAGCGCTTGCTGACTTTCGGCGATGTTGATGATGTCATCACCGCTGACGGTGTTGATGGTCAGCACCGGCACGGTCAGGTCGACCGTGGCGCTGGCGTTAACGCTGGAGGTGTTGCCAGCCACGTCGCTGACGGTGACCCCAATGTTGGTTGGGCCATCTGGCAGTGCGGACAGATCGGCGCTCGGTACCGTCACGCTCCAATGGCCGCTGTTATCCACGATGCCGGTATAGGTTTTCCCTCCCAGCACCACACTGACAGTTTGCCCACTGCCGCTCACGCCGGTGGTGCCGCTCAGCGTTTGATCGCTGGTGGACTCCGCCTTATTGAGGTAGCCATCGCCGAACGGTGTGTTCAGGGTGGCGATCGGCAGACTGTTGATCAGCACGCCCAACTGCTGCGAACCGGTGACCAGATTGCCCGCTTCGTCGGTAGCGCTGACGGTAACGGTCAGTTTGCCGTCGCCCAGGATCGTCAGGTCGGTGGATGGGACCGTCGTCGTCCAACTGCCATCGGCCTGTACGATCGCCTCGTAGAACTTGCCGTTAAGCGCGATGGTGACGGTGGCTCCGGCGGCAACGTTGACTGAACTACCGCTAATGCTGATCCCGGCGGCAGCCTCTACGGCGTTCAGCTCATTGTCACCGGTGATTGGGGCAATCGCCAGGGCGCTCTGAGTGAGATCGACCGTAACGTCATGGGTGGCGCTGGCCGGGTTACCGGCTTTATCGGTTACGTCGGCGGTGATCGTTAAACTGCCGTTGGTCAGTAGAGCCAGATCGGCGGCGGGGACGCTGGTGCTCCATGAACCGTCTGCCTGCACGGTGGCGGTATAGGTTTTGCCATTGAGGGTGATGGAAACGATCTGCCCGGCTTCAACATGCAGACTGCTGCCGCTCAGGGTTTGCGTTGCCTGCACCTCGGCACCGTCAATAATATTGTTGCCCGCAAAGGTGCCGATGGTCAGTACCGGTGCGTTCAACGCGCTGGCATCAACCCCGATGGCGTGGGTGACGCTGGTGCTGTTACCGGCGCTATCGGTCAGGGTGGCAACCAGGTTATAGCTGCCATCGGACAGTGCGGTGAGATCGGCGGTTGGCAGTGAAGTGCTCCACGAACCGTCTGGCTGAACCACCGCGGTGTAGGTTTTACCGTTCAATGTCAGCGTCACGGTACGACCTGCATCCCCGATGGAGGCGGTGCCCGAAACGGTCTGGTTGAGCAGCACCTCTGCGCTATTAAGCACGTCATCACCGGCAATCACGCCAACGGTGAGGGTCGGAGCGACCTTATCGACCAAGACTGTGCCATTCAGGGTATTGCTGTTGCCCGCAGAATCGGTGACCACTACGTTGAGCACTGGTGTCCCATCCGGCAACGCCTGTAGATCGCCAACCGGAACGGTGACGCTCCAGTTGCCGCTACCGTCCACCGTACCGGTGTAGGTTTTATCCCCAAGGGTTACGGTCACTGTTTGCCCCGGCGTGGTGATGCCGGTGGAGCCGGTGATGGTCTGCGGCTGGCCCGCTTCCGTACCGTTCAAGATGCCATCGCCAAACGGCGTATTGAGAGTGGCGTCTGGCAGATTATGGATAAACACGCCCAGCGTATGGCTGCTGCTGACCGGGTTACCGGCCTGATCGACCGCAGAAACGCTCAGGTTGATATTGCCGTCTGCCAACAGCGCCAGATCGGCCGGTGGTACCAGCACGCTCCAGGAACCGTCCGCCAGCGTAATGCCGGTGTAGGTTTTACCGTTCAGCGTTACGGTCACGCTTGCGCCGGTGGCCAGGTTGAGGCTGCTACCGTTGATGGTTAATGGCAGCAGGCTTTCGGCCAGATTCAGCTTATCGTCGCCAGCAATCACATCGATGGCGATGCCGCTCAGGGCCGTGTTGACCACCACGTTATGCGTTGCTGTTGCCGGGTTGCCAGAGGTATCGCTGACGGTGACGCTAATGGTGCTGCTGCCCTGAGCCAGTTGGCCCAGATCGGCGGCGGGCACGCTGGTGCTCCAGGTACCGTCTGCCAGCACGGTGGCGGTGTAGGTTTTGCCATTCAGCGTGATGGTTACCAACTGGCCCGCTTCCACGTGGGTGGTAGTGCCGCTCAGAGTCTGGCTGGTTTTCACCTCTGCGCCGTCGATAATATCGTTACCGGCAAACACGTTGATGCTCAGGGTTGGCAGATCCAGCGGATTGGCGTCGATCGTCACGTTATGGGTGACGGTGGTGGTGTTGCCCGCCGCATCGCTCAAGGTGGTGGTTAATGGATAACTGCCATCGCCTATCGCTTGCAGATCGGCGCTTGGGATGGTGGCACTCCAGGTGCCGTCGTTGGCGACTACCCCGGTATAGGACTTACCGTTGAAGGTCACTGTGACGGTACGGCCGGCGTCGGCGATGGAAGCCGTGCCGGAAACCACCTGGTCGCTGAGGCTTTCCAGTGCGTTAACCTTGTCATCCCCGGCAAACGGCTTGACGGCCAGAGTTGGTGGCACCAGATCGACCTGTGCCGTAGTGCTGCCAGGCACGCTATTACCCGCGGAGTCCGTAGCGGATACGCTGATGGTATTGCTGCCCGCTGGCAGGTTTTGCAGATCGGCCGATGGGATGGAAACGCTCCAGTTACCGCTGCCATCCACGGTTGCGGTATAGGTTTTTCCACCCAGAGTGACGATCACGCTTTGTCCCGCACCAGGGATGCCGGTGCTGCCGCTCAGCAGTTGTGCTGTGGCGGCCTCAGCCTGATTGAGGAAACCATCACCAAACGGCAGATTGATGGTTGGCTCCGGCAGGGCATGGATATGCACATCCAGTGAATGGCTGTTGCTGACCGGATCGACCCCCGGGTTGGAGACGCTGGCGGTGACCGTTGTCAGGCCGTCTTGCAGCGCCAGCAGATCGGCGCTGTTCACCGATACGCTCCAACTGCCGTTAGCCAGAACAACGCCGGTGTAGGTCTTGCCGTTCAAGGTTACGGTAACGGTTTGGCCAGCGTTCACATTGACCGTTGTCCCGCTGATGGTCAGTGGCTGTGAGGCCTCGGTCAGGTTCAGCTTATCGTCACCGGCAATCAGGTTAATGGCGATGCTTTCCACCGCCGTATCGACGCTGATGGTATGGCTGCTGGTGGCCGGGTTACCTGCCAGATCGCTGACGCTGGCGGTGATGGTAGCCTGGCCATTGGCCAGCAACGCCATATCGGCCGCCGGAACGTTAACGCTCCAGCTGCCTCCTAACTGCACGGTGGCGAAGTAGGTTTTGCCGTTCAGGGTAAGGGTAACGGTCTGGCCCACTTCTACATGAGTGGTGGTACCTGACAGGGCCTGGGTGACCAGCGCTTCGGCTCCGTTAACGATATCATCCCCGGCGAATACGCCGATGCTCAGCGTTGGCAGGTTGGCCGGATTGGCATCGACATTGAGGCTGTGGGTGACGCTGGTGCTGTTGCCAGCCGCATCGGTGAGGGTAGCGACCAGATTATGGCTACCGTCGGCGAGCGCTTGCAGATCGGCGGCAGGCAGACTGGTGCTCCATGAACCATTTGGCTGTACCACGGCGGTGTAAGTCTTGCCGTTCAAGGTCAGAGTTACGCTGCGGCCAGCATCCGCGACTGAGGCGGTACCGGAGACAGTTTGTGCCACCTGTACTTCGGCGGCGTTCAGCACATCATCTCCTGCAACCAGACCCACGGTGAGGGTTGGTGCGGTCTCGTCAACGGTAACGGTGGTGTTCAGCGTATTGCTGTTTCCGGCGGCATCGGAGACCACCACGGACAAGGTTGGTGTACCGTCTGGCAACGCTTGCAGATCGGCGCTTGGTAGCGTGACGCTCCAGTTGCCGCTGCCGTCTACGGTGCCGGTGTAGGTTTTGCCACCCAGGGTGACCGTGACGGTCTGGCCTGGCGTAGTGATGCCGGTAGAACCCGTGATGGTCTGTGGTTGACCCGCTTCCGTGCCGTTCAGGATGCCATCGCCAAACGGTGTGTTCAGGGTGGCTTCTGGCAGGCTATGGGTAAACACGCCCAGGTTGTGGCTGTCGCTGACCGGGTTACCGGCCAGATCGGTGGCGGTGACGGTCACGGTGGTGGTGCCATCGGCCAGCAAGGCCAAATCGGCCGCTGGCACGGAGACGCTCCAGGAGCCATCTGCCAGCGTGGTGCCAGTGTAGGTTTTACCGTTCAAGGTCACTGTAACCGTGGCACCCACAGCCAGATTGGTGCTGCTACCGCTGATTGCCAACGGCAGCAGGCTTTCCGCCAGGTTGAGTTTGTCATCGCCTGCGATCACGGCAATCGACAGCCCACTGAGGTTGGTGTCAACGGTCACCTCATGACTGCCGCTGGCTGGGTTACCTGCAGTGTCGTTGACGGTGGCGGTAATGGTGGTCTGGCCGTTAGCCAGCAGCGCCAGATCGGCAGCCGGTACGCTGGTGCTCCAGGAGCCGTCTGCCAGCACGGTGGCGGTGTAAGTTTTGCCGTTCAGGGTGAGGGTGACGGTCTGGCCCGCTTCCACATGGGTGGTGGCACCAGACAGGGTCTGGGCCGTTTTTACTTCGGCGCCGTCGATAATGTCGTTACCGGCGAACACGCCGATGCTGACGGTCGGCAGGTTGGCCGGGTTGGCATCGACGCTGATGCTGTGGGTGACGCTGGTGCTGTTGCCTGCGGCATCGGTGAGGATTGCCACCAGGTTGTGGCTACCGTCGCTGAGCGCTTGCAGATCGGCAGCGGGCACGCTGGTGCTCCACGAGCCATCTGGCTGCACCACCGCGGTGTAGGTTTTGCCGTTGAGCGTCAGGGTGACGGTGCGACCCGCATCCGCGATCGAGGCGCTGCCGGAGACGGTCTGCGCCACCTGTACTTCGGCAGCGTTCAGCACGTCATCGCCAGCAATCAGACCCACGGTGAGGGTTGGTGCGGTTTCATCGACGGTGACGGTGGTGTTCAACGTGTTGCTGTTACCCGCGGTATCGGTGACCGTGACGGTCAAGGCCGGCGTGCCGTCCGGCAATGCTTGCAGGTCGACGGCAGGGACGGTGACGCTCCAGTGGCCAGAGCCGTCGACGGTGCCGGTGTAGGTTTTGCCACCCAGGGTGACCGTGACGGTCTGCCCCGGCGTGGTGATGCCGGTAGAACCCGTGAGGGTTTGCGGCTGACCCGCTTCTGCACCATTCAAAATGCCGTCGCCAAACGGTGTGTTCAGGGTGGCGTCCGGCAGACTGTGGATAAACACGCCAAGATCGTGGCTACCGCTGACCGGGTTACCGGCCAGATCGACGGCGGTCACACTGAGGGTGGTGGTACCATCAGCCAGCAAGGCCAGATCGGCCGCAGGCACGGTGACGCTCCAGGTCCCGTCTGCCAGCGTGGTACCGGTGTAGGTTTTACCGTTCAAGGTGACAGTAACCGTAGCCCCAACGGCCAGGTTGGCACTGCCGCCGTTGATGGTGAGTGGCAGCAGGCTTTCCGCCAGATTGAGCTTGTCGTCACCGGCGATCACGGCGATCGACAGGCCGCTCAGGCTGGTATCAACGGTCACCTCATGGCTGGCGTTGGCCGGGTTACCGGCGCTGTCGCTCACGGTGGCGGTAATGGTGGTCTGGCCGTTAGCCAGTAGCGCCAGATCGGCAGCCGGTACGCTGGTGCTCCAGGAACCATCGGCCAGCACGGTAGCGGTGTAGGTTTTACCGTTCAGGGTGACGGTGACGGTCTGGCCCGCCTCCACGTGGGTGGTGGTGCCAGAGATCGTCTGGGCCGTTTTGACTTCCGCGCCATCGATAATGTCGTTACCGGCGAAGATGCCGATGCTAACGGTTGGCAGGTTGGCCGGGTTGGCATCGACGCTGATGCCGTGGGTGACGCTGGTGCTGTTGCCTGCGGCATCGGTGAGGGTAGCGACCAGGTTATGGCTACCATCGCTGAGCGCTTGCAGATCGGCGGCAGGCAGGCTGGTGCTCCACGAACCGTCCGGTTGCACCACGGCGGTGTAGGTTTTGCCATTCAAAGTCAGGGTGACGGTGCGGCCTGCATCACCAATCGAGGCGGTACCGGACACGGTCTGCGCCACCAAGACTTCGGCGGCGTTCAGCACATCATCGCCAGCAATCAAGCCCACGGTGAGGGTTGGTGCGGTTTCATCGACGGTGACGGTGGTATTGAGCGTATTGCTGTTACCGGCGGCATCGGTGACCGTGACGGTCAAGGCCGGTGTGCCGTCTGGCAGCGCTTGCAGGTCGGCGGCAGGGACGGTGACGCTCCAGTGGCCAGAGCCATCCACGGTGCCGGTGTAGGTTTTACCGCCCAAAGTGACCGTAACAGTCTGGCCCGGGGTAGTAATGCCGGTGGTACCCGTGAGGGTCTGCGGCTGGCCCGCCTCTGCGCCATTCAGGATACCATCGCCAAACGGTGTGTTCAGGGTGGCGTCTGGCAGATTGTGGATAAACACGCCCAGATTATGGCTGTTGCTGACCAGGTTGCCGCCCTGATCGACGGCGCTGACGCTGACGGTGGTGGTGCCATCGGCCAGTAGTGCCAAATCGGCAGCCGGGACCTGAACGCTCCAGGAACCGTCTGGGAGGGTCAGGCCGATGTAAATCTTGCCATTCAGCGTCACGGTAACGATGGCACCGAGCGGCAGATTGGCGCTGTCGCCGGAGATCGTCAGTGGCAGTTGGCTTTCTGCCAGGTTCAATTTGTCATCCCCTGCGATCACGGAGATGGACAGTCCACTGAGGTTGGTGTCGACGGTCACGTCATGGCTGGCACTGGCCGGGTTACCGGCACTGTCGCTGACGGTGGCGGTGATGGTGGTCTGGCCGTTGGCCAACAGTGCCAGATCGGCGGCCGGAACGCTGGTGCTCCAGGTACCATTTGCCAAGACGGTGGCGGTGTAGGTTTTGCCGTTCAGGGTGAGGGTGACGGTCTGACCCGCCTCCACATGGGTGGTGGTACCGGTCAGGGTCTGGGCGGTTTTCACTTCCGCGCCATCGACAATGTCGTTACCGGCGAACACGTTGATGCTGAGCGTTGGCAGGTTGGCCGGGTTGGCATCCACACCGAGGACATGGGTAGTGCTGGTGCTGTTGCCCGCGGCATCGGTCAGAGTGGCGACCAGGTTGTGGCTGCCATCGCTGAGCGCTTGCAGATCGGCGGCGGGTAGGCTGGTGCTCCACGAGCCATCTGGCTGCACCACCGCGGTATAGGTTTTGCCATTCAAAGTCAGGGTGACGGTGCGGCCTGCATCGGCGATTGAGGCGGTGCCGGACACGGTCTGCGCCACCTGTACCTCGGCGGCATTCAATACATCATCCCCGGCTACCACGTTAACGGTCAGGGTTGGTGCGGTCTCATCGACGGTGACGGTGGTGTTCAGGGTATTGCTGTTACCGGCGGCATCGGTGGCGGTGACGGACAAGGTTGGCGTGCCGTCCGGCAACGCTTGCAGATCGGCCGCAGGGACGGTGACGCTCCAGTGGCCAGAGCCATCCACGGTGCCGGTGTAGGTTTTACCACCCAGAGTAACGGTGACGGTCTGGCCCGGCGTGGTGATGCCGGTAGAACCTGTGAGGGTCTGTGGCTGACCCGCTTCCGTGCTGTTCAGAATGCCGTCGCCAAACGGTGTGTTCAGGGTGGCGGTTGGCAGGCTATGGATAAATACGCCCAGATCGTGGCTGCCGCTGACCGGGTTACCGGCCAGATCGGTGGCGGTGACGGTTACGGTGGTGGTGCCATCGGCGAGCAACGCCAAGTCGGCCGCAGGCACGGAGATGCTCCAGGAACCGTCTGCCAGCGTGGTGCCGGTGTAGGTTTTACCGTTCAAGGTGATAGTAACCGTAGCCCCAACGGCCAGGTTCTGGCTGTTGCCGTGGATCGCCAGCGGCAATTGGCTTTCGGCCAGGCTGAGTTTGTCATCGCCTGCGATCACGGCGATCGACAGGCCGCTCAGGCTGGTGTCGACGGTCACGTCATGGCTGGCGCTGGCCGGGTTACCGGCACTGTCGCTGACGGTGGCGGTGATGGTGGTCTGGCCGTTGGCCAGCAGGGCCAGATCGGCGGCCGGTACGCTGGTGCTCCAGGAGCCGTCTGCCAGCACGGTAGCGGTGTAGGTTTTGCCGTTCAGGGTGATGGTGACGGTCTGGCCCGCCTCCACGTGGGTGGTGGTGCCAGACAGGGTCTGGTCGGTTTTCACTTCGGCGCCGTCGATAATGTCATTACCGGCGAAGATGCCAATGCTAACGGTTGGCAGATTGGCCGGGTTGGCATCGACGCTGATGCTGTGGGTGACGCTGGTGCTGTTGCCAGCCGCATCGGTCAGGGTGGCCACCAGGTTGTGGCTGCCATCGCTGAGCGCTTGCAGATCGGCGGCAGGCAGGCTGGTGCTCCACGAACCGTCCGGTTGCACCACCGCGGTGTAGGTTTTGCCGTTCAAGGTCAGGGTCACGGTGCGGCCCGCATCGGCAACGGACGCGGTGCCAGACACGGTCTGCGCCACCTGTACTTCGGCGGCGTTCAGCACATCATCCCCGGCAATCAGACCCACGGTGAGGGTCGGCGCGGTCTCATCGACGGTGACGGTGGTATTGAGCGTATTGCTGTTACCGGCAGCATCGGTGACCGTGACGGTCAAGGCCGGCGTGCCGTCCGGCAACGCTTGCAGGTCTGCACTTGGCAGCGTAACGCTCCAGTGGCCAGAGCCATCCACGGTGCCGGTGTAGGTTTTACCGCCCAGAGTGACCGTAACGGTCTGGCCCGGGGTAGTAATGCCAGTGGTACCCGTGAGGGTCTGCGGCTGGCCCGCTTCTGCACCGTTCAGGATACCATCGCCAAACGGTGTGTTCAGCGTCGCATCCGGCAGGCTATGGATAAATACGCCCAGGTTGTGGCTGTCGCTGACCGGATTACCGGCCTGATCGACGGCGGTGACGGTCACGGTGGCGGAGCCATCGGCCAGCAACGCCAGATCGGCGGCAGGTACGGTGACGCTCCAGGAACCATCTGCCAGCGTGGTGCCGGTGTAGGTTTTACCGTTGAGCGTGACTGTCACTGTCGCGCCGGTGGCTAGATTGGCGCTGCTGCCGCTGATGACCAATGGCAGTTGGCTTTCTGCCAGACTGAGTTTGTCATCGCCTGCGATCACGGCGATGGACAGGCCGCTGAGGCTGGTGTCGACGGTCACGTCATGGCTGGCGCTGGCCGGGTTACCGGCGCTGTCGCTGACGGTGGCGGTGATGGTGGTCTGGCCGTTGGCCAGCAGGGCCAGATCGGCGGCCGGTACGCTGGTGCTCCAGGAGCCGTCTGCCAGCACGGTGGCGGTGTAGGTTTTACCGTTCAGGGTGACGGTGACGGTCTGCCCGGCCTGCACATGGGTGGTGTTCCCCGAGATCGTCTGGGCGGTTTTCACTTCGGCGCCGTCAAGCACGTCGTTACCGGCAAAGATGCCGATGCTGAGCGTTGGCAGGTTGGCCGGGTCGGCGTCGACGTTGATGCTGTGGGTGACGCTGGTGCTGTTGCCAGCCGCATCGGTGAGGGTGGCCACCAGGTTGTGGCTGCCGTCGGTGAGCGCTTGCAGATCGGCGGCGGGCAGGCTGGTGCTCCACGAACCGTCCGGTTGCACCACCGCGGTGTAGGTTTTGCCGTTCAAGGTCAGGGTCACGGTGCGGCCCGCATCGGCAACGGACGCGGTGCCAGACACGGTCTGCGCCACCTGTACTTCGGCGGCGTTCAGCACGTCATCCCCGGCCACCACGCTAACGGTGAGGGTTGGCGCGGTCTCATCCACGGTGACGGTGGTATTGAGCGTATTGCTGTTACCGGCGGTGTCGGTGACCGTGACGGTCAAGGCTGGCGTGCCGTCCGGCAACGCTTGCAGGTCTGCACTTGGCAGCGTAACGCTCCAGTGGCCAGAGCCGTCGACGGTACCGGTATAGGTTTTGCCGCCCAGAGTAACCGTAACGGTCTGGCCTGGGGTAGTAATGCCGGTGGTACCCGTAAGGGTCTGCGGCTGGCCCGCTTCTGCACCGTTCAGGATACCATCGCCAAACGGTGTGTTCAGGGTGACGTCCGGCAGACCATGGATAAACACGCCCAGATTGTGACTGCTACTGACCGGGTTGCCGGCCAGATCGGTGGCGGTGACGTTCACGGTGGTGGTGCCATCGGCCAGCAACGCCAGATCGGCCGCAGGCACGGAGACGCTCCAGGAACCGTCCGCCAGCGTGGTGCCGGTGTAGGTTTTACCGTTGAGTGTGACAGTCACGGTCGTGCCCGTGGCCAGGTTTTCGCTGCTGCCGTGGATGGCCAGCGGCAGCTGGCTCTCGGCCAGGTTGAGTTTGTCGTCGCCCGCGATCACGGCGATCGACAGGCCGCTGAGAGCGGTATCGACGGTGACTTCATGATTGGCTGTTGCTGGATTACCGGCGCTGTCGCTGACGGTAGCGGTAATGGTGGCCTGCCCGTTAGCCAACAGCGCCAGATCGGCGGCCGGTACGCTGGTGCTCCAGGAGCCGTCGGCCAAGACGGTGGCGGTGTAAGTTTTACCGTTCAGGGTGACGGTGACGGTCTGCCCGGCTTCCACGTGGGTGGTGGTGCCGGACAGGGTCTGGGCGGTTTTCACTTCGGCGCCGTCGACAATGTCGTTACCGGCGAACACGTTGATGCTGAGGGTTGGCAGGTTGGCCGGATTGGCATCGACGCTGATGCCGTGGGTGACGCTGGTGCTGTTGCCCGCGGCATCGGTGAGGGTAGCCACCAGGTTATGGCTGCCGTCGCTGAGTGCCTGCAAGTCAGCCGCAGGCAGTGAAGCGCTCCAGGTGCCGTCCGGTTGCACCACGGCGGTGTAGGTTTTGCCGTTCAGGGTCAGGGTGACGGTACGGCCTGCATCGGCAACGGACGCGGTGCCAGACACGGTCTGCGCCACCTGTACTTCGGCGGTGTTCAGCACGTCATCCCCGGCCACCACGTTAACGGTGAGGGTTGGCGCGGTCTCATCGACGGTGACGGTGGTATTGAGCGTATTGCTGTTACCGGCGGCATCGGTGGCGGTGACGGTCAAGGCCGGCGTGCCGTCCGGCAGCGCTTGCAGATCGGCCGCCGGAATGGTGACGCTCCAGTGGCCAGAGCCGTCGACGGTACCGGTGTAGGTTTTGCCGCCCAGAGTAACGGTGATGGTCTGCCCTGGCGTGGTGATGCCGGTGGTGCCGGTAAGCGTCTGTGGTTGACCCGCTTCTGCGCCATTCAGGATGCCATCACCAAACGGTGTGTTTAGCGTCGCATCCGGCAGGCTATGGATAAACACGCCCAGGTTGTGACTGCCACTGACCGGATTGCCGGCCAGATCGGTGGCGGTGACGGTCACGGTGGTGGTGCCATCGGCCAGCAACGCCAGATCGGCCGCAGGTACGGAGACGCTCCAGGAACCATCCGCCAGCGTGGTGCCGGTGTAGGTTTTACCGTTGAGTGTGACAGTCACGGTCGTGCCCGTGGCCAGGTTTTCGCTGCTGCCGTGGATGGCCAGCGGCAGCTGGCTCTCGGCCAGGTTGAGTTTGTCGTCGCCCGCGATCACGTCGATGGACAGGCCGCTGAGGCTGGTGTCGACGGTCACGTCATGGCTGGCGCTGGCCGGGTTACCCGCTTTGTCGCTGACGGTGGCGGTGATGGTGGTCTGGCCGTTGGCCAGCAGGGCCAGATCGGCGGCCGGTACGCTGGTGCTCCAGGAGCCGTCTGCCAGCACGGTGGCGGTGTAGGTTTTACCGTTCAGGGTGACGGTGACGGTCTGTCCGGCCTGCACATGGGTGGTGTTCCCCGAGAGGGTCTGGGCGGTTTTCACTTCCGCGCCGTCGACAATGTCGTTACCGGCGAACACGTTGATGCTGAGGGTTGGCAGGTTGGCCGGATTGGCATCGACGTTGACGCTGTGGGTGACGCTGGTGCTGTTGCCCGCTGCATCGGTGAGGGTAGCCACCAGGTTATGACTGCCGTCGCTGAGTGCCTGCAAGTCAGCCGCAGGCAGTGAAGCGCTCCAGGTGCCGTCCGGTTGCACCACGGCGGTGTAGGTTTTGCCGTTCAAGGTCAGGGTGACGGTACGGCCTGCATCCGCGATTGAGGCGGTGCCGGACACGGTCTGCGCCACCTGTACTTCGGCGGCGTTCAGCACGTCATCCCCGGCCACCACGTTAACGGTGAGGGTTGGCGCGGTCTCATCGACGGTGACGGTGGTATTGAGCGTATTGCTGTTACCGGCGGCATCGGTGACCGTGACGGTCAAGGCCGGCGTGCCGTCCGGCAGCGCTTGCAGATCGGCCGCCGGAATGGTGACGCTCCAGTGGCCAGAGCCATCCACGGTGCCGGTGTAGGTTTTGCCGCCCAGAGTGACCGTAACAGTCTGGCCTGGGGTAGTAATGCCGGTGGTGCCGGTAAGGGTCTGCGGCTGGCCCGCCTCCGTGCCATTCAGGATGCCATCACCAAACGGTGTGTTCAGAGTCACCGCAGGCAAATCATGAGTATAAACGTCAAGATTATGCGTGGTGGTCACGGTAGAACCATCGTTGCCTGTCACGCTGGCAGAAATAGTGTTGTTGCCTTCGGCCAGCAGTTGCAGATCGGCGCTAGGCACCTGCAATGTCCAACTGCCGTCCGCCAATACCTGCGCAGTATAGGTTTTACCATTGAGGGTGACGGTCACGGTTGCACCAACGGCAACGTTGGCCGTGGTACCGTTAATGGCCAGGGGAAGCCCGGCTTCGACGGCGTTGAGCTTATCGTCTGAAGAGACAATGCCGATATTGATGGCCGAAATATGGTTGTCTACGGTGATAACCTGCGGTGCAGTCGTGGTCGTATTGCCCGCCTGATCGCTAATCGTGGCGATCATCTCGTAGGTACCGTTGGTCAGGGCCGCCATGTCTGCGGCAGGCACGCTGATGCTCCATTTACCATCTGCGCCTACGGTGCCGGTATAGGTTTTGCCGTTGAATGAAACGCTGACCACCAGCCCGGCTTCGCTGACGGAGGCGGTGCCGGTGATATTTTGTGCCGATTTTTGCTCGTCGGCGGAGACAAAGTCATCCCCGGTAAACTTATCCAGCGTCAGCACCGGTGGAACAGTGTCTACCTGCACATGCTCTGTTACGGTAGTGCTGTTGCCTGCGGCGTCGGTAGCCGTCACGGTGAGGGTGTTATCCCCTTGGGCCAACGCTTGCAAGTCTGCGGCAGGCAGTACCAGGCTCCACTTGCCATCTGCGCCCGTCACCGCCGTGTAGGTTTTACCATTCAGGCTAACGACAATTGTCTGGCCTGGATTACTGGTGCCACTCAGCGTCTGTGGCGTATGTGCCTCGGCGGCGTTGAGCACATCGTCCCCGGCCAGTTTGTTTACGGTCAGTTCAGGGGCGGTTAAATCGACGGTGATCGTTTCATGAGCGCTGGCGCTTTGGCCTGCTTTGTCGGTGACGGTGGCATTGATCGTGATCGAGCCATTGGCCAGCGCAGCCAGATCGGCGGCAGGCAGTGAAAGCGACCAACTGCCATCACTCTGAACCACTGCGCTATAGGTTTTGCCGTTCAGGGTAATGGTAACGGTTTGTCCCGCTTCGACATTCTGCGTATGGCCGCTCAGCGTTTGGGCGCTTTTCGCTTCGTTGGCATTGAGAACGTTATCGTTGGCTAGGGCGCTAATAGAGATCTGTGGTGAGGTATTATTGATCGTGGTGTCAACGGAGAACGGGTGATCCAGCGTGGTTTGGTTGCCCGCTTTATCGACAGAGGTCGCGATCAGGTCATAGTTACCGTTTTTCAGCAAAGCCAGATCCGCCGCAGGCAGTTGCAGACTCCACTTGCCATCGCTGCCGACCGTCGTGGTGTAGGTCTTGCCGTTCAGGGTCACGGTCACCGTCAACCCTGCTTCGCCGGTACCGGTCAGCGCCTGTGACGTCTTCAACTCTGTGCCGGTCAGATGGTCGTCGCCGGTCAATGGATTGACGGTCAAGACCGGCGGGGTGATATCGACCAGTACGCTGATCGTTTTTTCGACGCTAATCCCATCCTGGTTAGCCAGTTTAACCGTCAGTTGATAATTGCCGTCTTTCAGGCCAGCAAGCGCAGCGGAGCTGAAGTCAAAGCTCCACTTGCCATCGGCCCCGACGGTAGTGGTGTAACTTTTGCCGTTGAGCGTCAGCGTGATGGTCACGCCTGCGGCAACGCCGGTGGTCAGGCCGCTCAGCAACTGGGCAATTTTAACCTCACTGGCGTTCAGAACGTTGTCCTGGCCCAGTGTTCCGACGGTCAGGGTCGGTTGTTCTGATGGTACGGAAGGATTTTCATTGTTGTGGTTGTTCTTCCCCGTCCCCGTAGCGATGGCGACGCCAGCCCCAAGCGCCAGGCCAGCCAGAATGGCTGCAATGGCACCGTTGGATAAATCATGGTTGCCAATCAGCAGAGGCGAAACGTCAGACAGTGATTCAAACTGCGGTGTGATCAGCACTGGCTCGGCGGAAGCTGCGGTTGCCGGGAATATCGCGTGCTGGATGGCACCATTGCCATCATCAAACACCAATTCACTGTGTTTGCCGTCGGCGTCCACGTCAAAGAAGCTCTGATAACGCACCGTTGTGCCATCTTTCATGTGCACGATCAAATCGTTACCTTGGCGCTCATAGCTGCTCACCAAAGCCTGGGTGCCATGGATCCGCACAATGCTGCTTTGCGTCAGGCTTACGGAACGGGTACCGGTTGCGACGTCAGCGATTCTTGCGCCGCCGTGACGAGCAATAATATCAACAGCCCCAAGGGTAAAATTGGATTGTGCCATGTGGTTAGCCTCTGAACGCCAAAGTTAATTTGCATAGCACGCCAAAGCCGCTGATGTGGCTTTTGTAGGCGCGCTGGAATGCCCGAGGGGGTGCCCTAGAGCTAAATTTAACCTGGTGTTTAGATGACTAATTAATACAAAGTTAACTATAAACTCATCCCTGATAGGGTTTATGATTAAGTTTCCTAACTTATCTGTGAGGTAAGGTATAAGCGAGCTTTGATAAAAATGCCATAGATGGCAATGATTATTGTGCCTGCTTGTTATTGATAAAAATTCTTATCTGCCAGAGTGGATTAGTATCCATATTGAATTAATGGTTTCTAAAATTACCCGGTTACTCTATTTTTTCAAGATAAACTGCATTTTACTTACCTGTTATCCTATCGATTTATCAATATGAATTAATTTTAAATCAACTGGTTAACTTTTTTATTTCGAGGGTTGTACTTATTTAAAAGTTGGTGCTACCGAGAGGGGTAAATAATACCATTACATGACAAAACTAACGGTTATTGAGGGTTTCAATGGCGCTTATCTGCGGGATAATAAAGGAGTATTTTTTGAAACTGTTAAGTAAAGATTTTATATTCATAACTTATGTTACTGATTTCCATGTGTGACATAAGAAAATCTTTATATTTGTGGGGGTGAGGCGTGGAGGACCACGCCTGGCTGACCTATAGCATGGTGTAGGCTTTTTTCAGCCCGGTGTCTTCTTCAGGATCCGCACCTTGAGGATGGGCAGGCTCTTCTTCCGTGAGCGATTCAGTCAATGGAGCTTCTGCTAGCGGATCGGGAGCGGCCTCCGGCGCGGGCATCGTATCTTGAATGGTCTGCTCATCGAACGTCGGGTTTAATGCCGGGGAAAGGGGGGAACTGGAGAGGCTGTCTGGCATGGCGATATGGGGCACTGGCGCATCCTGTACAAACTGCGACTCATCCTGTTTGACCGTTCTGCTGCAAGCCATAATCAACAGACCACACAGCGCGAAAAACACGTACAGGATGTTCCCACCCAAAGGCTGGATCAACGCACCGACGGCCAGCGGCCCGATGCTGGCCCCCACGCCAAACGCCATGAGCAAGCAGGCAGCCAGGGAAACGCGACGTTCTGGCTCAATCATGTCGTTGGCCAGCGCTACCGCCAGCGGATACAGGGTGAACTGCAACATGCTGACCATGAAGCCGACGATCAGTAACACCGGGAAATCGATATGGGGCAATAGGGCGAGTGGCAAGGCGGCAATCACCAGCAGTAGTGCGTTAACCCGCATCAGCAGCGTACGGTTGTAACGGTCTGACAGCCAGCTCAGCGGAAACTGCGCCACCAGCCCGGCAAAGATAGCAATCGCCATAAACAGACCGGTTTGCTGAGTGGTTAATGCCTGCTGGCTGGCATATACCGGCGCCAGCCCGTAGAAGGAACCTACCACCATGCCGATCACCAGCGTGGTGGCCAACACTTTAGGGATGGCGTGCACAAAATAGCGCAGCTCCATGGGGGCGGGCGACATATGTCGGGCATTGGTGCGGGTTGTCAGAGCAATCGGCACCAGGCAAAGGGAAAAACACAGCGCGATGAGCAGCAGCGTGCTGATGCCAAGGTTGGCTTGCAGCATCAATACGATCTGCCCCAGCGACATGCCAAGATAAGAGGCCGCCATATAAAAGCCGAATACCATGCCGCGCTGATTGGATTCGGACTGATCGTTCAGCCAGCTCTCCAGCACCATGTACTGGCACATCATACATAGGCCGATAATCAGCCTCAGTACCACCCAAACCGGGATGTATTCCGTCAGGCCGTGGCCCAGCACCGCTGCGGTAATGATCCCGGCGCAGGAGACATAGGCGCGGATATGCCCTACGCGGGCAATCAGAAAGTGGCCGACCTTGCCACCGATCACCAGGCCGATGTAGTTGGCGGCGATAATGGCCCCGATCAGGGCGCCACTGACGTTGATGGAGGTTAACCGCAGGGAAATGTAGGTGGTCAGTAACCCTGAACCCAGCAGCATCAGCAGGGTGGTGGTATACAGCGGAAAGAATACACCTAACGTTTTTTTCACTCGGCCTTCCTGTTTTAGTCGAAGATTGAGGCAAATGGGTTTGCCGCAACAAGCTGGACGTATCCCCGATACTAGCAGTTAGTACAACGGCTTAAAACCGCAGCACTGCGAAGCGCTTGGCATTTCGGCCGGTAAAATGCCGCAGAGGCTTGATAAATGCTACCATCAGGCGCATATACCTTGATTGATTAAAAGGAGAGGCCATGAGTGAGAAACGGTTGCGTGAGCTCAGTATTGCCGTCGGACAAAGGCTAAAGGACAGTGGGCGTTGGATCAGCTGCGCAGAGTCCTGTACGGGCGGAGGTATTGCCAAGACAATTACCGATATCGCTGGCAGCTCGGCCTATTTCGATCGCGGCTTTGTCACTTACAGCAACGCGGCAAAGCACGAACTGCTAGGGGTGGCGGAAGCGACCCTGCAGGCTCATGGCGCGGTCAGTGAGGAAGTGGTGCGTGAGATGGCGCAGGGCGCGATGCACGCAGCCAAGGCCGATCTGGCGCTTTCGGTCAGCGGCATTGCTGGTCCAGACGGTGGCAGCGTGGAAAAACCGGTAGGTACCGTCTGGTTTGGTTTTGCCGAACGTTCCGGCCGGGTGCTGGCACGCAAAATGCAATTTACCGGCGATCGCGATGCGGTGCGCCTGCAGGCAACCCTTTTTGCGCTGCAAACGGCGCTTGATGAATTTTTGTAAAATTAGGCTTGATACTGTATGACCATACAGTATAATTAGCGACAATTTCCTGCACAACATACATTCAGCGGCAATGTGAGTCACTCTGACATTGCGCAACGAAGGAGCAAAAATGGCTATTGATGAGAACAAGCAAAAGGCGTTAGCTGCGGCACTGGGCCAGATTGAGAAACAGTTCGGCAAAGGCTCCATCATGCGTCTGGGTGAAGACCGCTCCATGGACGTAGAAACGATCTCCACCGGCTCGCTGTCACTCGATATTGCACTGGGTGCAGGTGGCTTGCCAATGGGCCGTATCGTCGAGATTTATGGCCCGGAATCCTCCGGTAAAACCACCCTGACTCTGCAAGTTATTGCCGCCGCGCAGCGCGAAGGTAAGACCTGTGCGTTTATCGATGCCGAGCATGCGCTGGATCCTATCTACGCCAAGAAGCTGGGCGTGGATATCGATAACCTGCTGTGTTCTCAGCCGGATACCGGCGAGCAGGCGCTGGAAATCTGTGATGCGCTGACCCGTTCCGGCGCGGTTGACGTCATCATCGTCGACTCCGTAGCGGCGCTGACGCCGAAAGCGGAAATTGAAGGCGAAATCGGTGACTCACATATGGGGCTGGCGGCACGTATGATGAGCCAGGCCATGCGTAAATTGGCCGGTAACCTGAAGAACGCCAACACCTTGCTGATCTTCATCAACCAGATCCGTATGAAAATTGGCGTGATGTTCGGTAACCCGGAAACCACCACCGGGGGTAACGCCCTGAAGTTCTACGCTTCTGTCCGTCTGGATATCCGCCGTATCGGTGCGATCAAAGAAGGTGATGAAGTGATCGGCAGCGAAACCCGCGTGAAAGTGGTGAAGAACAAAATCGCTGCGCCGTTCAAACAGGCAGAGTTCCAGATCCTGTATGGCGAAGGGATCAACAGCCGTGGCGAACTGGTCGATCTGGGCGTGAAGCACAAGATGATCGAGAAGGCCGGTGCCTGGTATAGCTACAATGGTGAGAAGATCGGTCAAGGTAAGTCCAATGCCTGTAACTTCCTGAAAGAAAACCCGGCCATTGCTGCGGAACTGGACAAAAAACTGCGCGACCTGTTGCTGCACAGCAATGGTGAAGCAGTTGCTGCGAGCGCCGAGCAGGCCGATGATAACGAAGCAGAAACCAGCGAAGAGTTTTAATCTTTGCCGGTGGGTATACGCCCGTTAGGGCGTAGACCGATCACCAAGGCTTGCAGATATGAATGACGTAGGTTCCCAATCTGCTGGTAATCAGCAAAATACGTTGATTAGCCGTGCGATGCGGTTATTGTCCCAACGCGATCATAGTGAAGCCGAACTGCGCCGCAAACTTGCGGCGCAGCCATTTATGGCGAACGCCAGATTCGGTAGCAAATCCCCTACAGAACCCCCCGAAGAGCCCGTCGATCCCGCAATCATTGAACAGGTAATTAGCTATTGCTACCAGCATAACTGGCTGGACGATCGGCGTTTTGCCAATAGCTTTATCGCCAGCCGCAGCCGCAAGGGATATGGCGCGCAACGCATTCGCTCAGAACTGATGCAAAAGGGTGTGGATAAAGAGATAGTGCAGGACGCATTGGCGGAATGCGAAATTGACTGGTGTGAGCAAGCCAGGGAGATCGCGCTGCGCAAATTTGGCGATCCGTTACCGGTAGAATGGAAAGAGAAGGCCAAGGTGCTGCGCTATCTGCTCTATCGTGGCTTCTTCCAGGAGGAAATTCAGTCGATTTACCGTGATTTTGAGCAATGAATGCACACGGTGTTTTACTTCCCCCCGAAGAAAATTTATCTTATCCCCACATTTAGTTCGTGAGCCAGAGGATATCGTCAGGATGTCGAGCCTCTTTCACGCATCGTTATTCTAGTCTTTCCGGGAAAATTATGAGCAAGAGCACCGCTGAGATCCGTCAAGCGTTTCTCGATTTCTTTCATAGTAAAGGCCACCAGGTTGTAGCAAGCAGCTCCCTGGTACCTAACAATGATCCGACATTGCTGTTTACCAATGCCGGCATGAACCAATTTAAAGACGTTTTCCTGGGGCTGGACAAGCGCGCCTACTCGCGTGCCACCACTTCACAGCGTTGCGTGCGTGCCGGTGGCAAGCACAACGATCTGGAAAACGTCGGCTATACCGCCCGTCACCATACTTTCTTTGAAATGTTGGGCAACTTCAGCTTCGGTGACTATTTCAAGCACGATGCCATCAGCTACGCGTGGGAACTGCTGACCGGTGAAAACTGGTTCAACCTGCCGAAAGAAAAGCTGTGGGTCACCGTCTATGAGACCGATGATGAAGCCTTCGACATCTGGCAGAAGCAGATTGGCGTGCCTGCGGAACGTATCATCCGCATCGGCGATAACAAAGGTGCGGCCTTTGCTTCCGATAACTTCTGGCAGATGGGCGACACCGGCCCATGCGGCCCGTGCACCGAGATCTTCTTCGACCACGGCGATCATATCTGGGGTGGCCCTCCGGGTAGCCCGGAAGAAGATGGCGATCGCTATATCGAGATCTGGAACATCGTGTTCATGCAGTTCAACCGTCAGTCTGATGGCACCATGCTGCCGTTACCGAAGCCTTCGGTGGATACCGGTATGGGCCTCGAGCGTATCGCTGCGGTGCTGCAACATGTCAATTCCAACTACGAAATCGATCTGTTCACCACCCTGATTGCCGCCGTCGCTAAACTGACCGGCGCAACCGATATGGGTAACAAGTCGCTGCGCGTGATTGCGGACCATATCCGTTCTTGTGCCTTCCTGATCGCCGATGGCGTGATCCCGTCGAATGAAAACCGTGGCTACGTGCTGCGCCGTATCATTCGCCGCGCGATCCGTCATGGCAACATGTTGGGCGCGAAGGATACCTTCTTCTACAAGCTGGTTGCTCCGTTGATCGAAGTGATGGGCCCGGCTGCTGACGAGCTGAAACGCCAGCAGGCTCAGGTTGAGCAGGTACTGAAATCCGAAGAAGAACAGTTTGCCCGTACGCTGGAGCGCGGTTTGGCGCTGCTGGACGACGAACTGGCCAAGCTGCAGGGCGATACCCTGGATGGCGAAACGGCATTCCGTTTGTATGATACCTACGGTTTCCCAGTGGATCTGACCGCCGACGTCTGCCGTGAGCGTGGCCTTAAGGTTGATGAGCAAGGCTTTGAGCTGGCGATGGAGGCTCAACGCCGCCGTGCGCGTGAGTCCAGCGGTTTTGGCGCGGACTACAACAGTCTGATCCGTGTTGACGGCGCAAGCCAGTTCAATGGTTACGATCGCGAAGAGCAACAGGCGAAAGTTACCGCACTGTTCCGTGATGGTCAGCCGGTGGCTGAGATCCATGCGGGTGAAGAAGCCGTGGTGGTGCTGGACGAAACGCCATTCTATGGCGAATCGGGTGGTCAGGTCGGCGATAAAGGCGTGCTGAAAACGGCTGGCAGCGAATTCGTCGTGAGCGATGCGCAGAAATATGGCCAGGCTATCGGTCATCTGGGCAAGCTGGCTAGCGGCTCGCTGAAGCTGAATGACCGCGTTGATGCAGTGATCGACAGCGAACGCCGTAACCGTATCCGCCTGAACCACTCCGCTACTCACCTGTTGCATGCGGCATTGCGCCAGATCCTGGGTGAGCACGTAGCGCAAAAAGGCTCGTTGGTTAACGACAAGTACCTGCGTTTTGACTTCTCACACTCCGAAGCGATGAAGCCAGAACAAATCCGCGCGGTAGAAGATTTGGTTAACCAGCAGATCCGTCGTAACCTGTCGGTGCAGACCGAAGTGATGGCGTTGGACGATGCCAAAGAGAAAGGCGCGATGGCGCTGTTTGGCGAGAAGTATGATGATCACGTGCGTGTGCTGACCATGGGCGATTTCTCTACCGAACTGTGTGGCGGTACGCATGCCAACCGTACCGGTGACATCGGCCTGTTCCGCATCCAGAGTGAATCTGGTACAGCAGCCGGTATCCGCCGTATTGAAGCTGTAACGGGTGAAGGGGCGATAGCGACCTTGCATCAGCAAAGTGACCTGTTACAAGATGTTGCTCACTTGGTGAAGGGTGACAGCAATAACCTCAGTGATAAGGTGCGTGCGGTGCTCGATCGCACTCGTGCACTGGAAAAAGAGCTGCAGCAGCTGAAAGATCAGCAAGCTGCACAGGAAAGCGCTTCGTTGTCGAGTAAGGCTACGCTGGTCAATGGCGTGAAGCTGCTGGTCAGCCAGTTGGATAACGTTGAGCCGAAGATCCTGCGTACCATGGTTGACGATCTTAAAAATCAGCTGGGTTCTGCGATCATCGTGTTAGCCACGGTGGAAGAAGGCAAAGTCAGCCTGATTGCGGGTGTTACCAAAGATCTGACCGACCGGGTTAAGGCCGGCGAGCTGATCGGCAACATCGCACAGCAGGTTGGCGGTAAGGGCGGTGGACGCCCTGATATGGCAATGGCTGGGGGCAGTGATGCCAACGCCTTGCCAGCGGCATTAAACAGCGTAGAGGCCTGGGTGGCCGCGAAACTGTGAATATAAATAAATAGGCGCGTTACTGACGCCGTAAGCCACTGTGGCTTATGGCGTTTTTAGACTGTGCTAACACAATGTAGTGACAATTGCGGGAACAAAGTTTTCCAGGTCGGCTAAACTTATTCTTAATCTGGAGTGACACCAAGTCTGCTTACATTTATTGTGGGTTCTTGACTTACGTTTTCACTGCATATAATGGATAATGGCGGGGAAACTGAGAGACCCGACTCTTTTAATCTTTCAAGGAGCAAAGAATGTTAATTCTGACTCGTCGAGTTGGTGAAACCCTCATGATTGGCGATGAGGTTACGGTCACAGTGCTAGGGGTTAAAGGCAACCAAGTTCGTATTGGTGTGAATGCCCCCAAAGAGGTGTCTGTTCACCGCGAAGAAATCTATCAGCGCATCCAGGCCGAGAAGTCTCAACAGACGACTTACTGATTTCTAAGTAGCGTCTCGTTCTATAACGAGACGCTTCTTGCTTTTACTGACCCGCTTTCCCCCTCCTTTTCACACTTATCGTTATCTGCCCCCACTTTTTTGACAATAATCTTTCTCCTGCGATCAAACTCTTATCCGCGGTAACACGGCATTTTCTTGTTGATAAAGCACTCTTTTTGCCGTGAAATCACTCATGTTGCCTGTGATTTGTGCAAACGCGCAAGAGTTGGGAAAAATTGTTTGACTTATAAACCCACGAAAGTAATATGTGCGCCACGCAGTGCCGATGAGCTTCTTTAAAGCAAGTTAGGCACAATTCGCAAGAAGCGTACTGGTGAGGTGGCCGAGAGGCTGAAGGCGCTCCCCTGCTAAGGGAGTATGCGGTCAAAAGCTGCATCCGGGGTTCGAATCCCCGCCTCACCGCCATTTGCATCCATAGCTCAGCTGGATAGAGTACTCGGCTACGAACCGAGCGGTCGGAGGTTCGAATCCTCCTGGATGCACCATATTACTAAGTGTTTGTCTGAGAGTGTTTAGCTCACAGATGAATGCGAGCTGAAAGGTAGCACAAAGGGGAATAACGTTGCTTTAGCAACGGCCCTGCGGGCGAAGCGATTACGCTGAGTAATCCTCCTGGATGCACCATATTTTGCAGTATGGTGGGGTAGTAACGACATACCATACGGTATCAAAAAAGAATTCCTGTGCATCCATAGCTCAGCTGGATAGAGTACTCGGCTACGAACCGAGCGGTCGGAGGTTCGAATCCTCCTGGATGCACCATTCTTCAAGTGAAGTTTCACGGAACGAAACCCATCGCTAAAAAATAAAACTGCATCCATAGCTCAGCTGGATAGAGTACTCGGCTACGAACCGAGCGGTCGGAGGTTCGAATCCTCCTGGATGCACCATATTATAATGTACCTATCGCGAGCGCTAACTTGTAGATAGATACAATATGGAAGGTAGCAATAGGGAGGATAATGTTGCACTGCAACAGCCCAACGGGTGAAGCGCTTGCGCTGAATAATCCTCCTGGATGCACCATATTATAGAGAAACCCGCTTCGGCGGGTTTTTCGTTTTCTGCTTTCCAGCTTCCGTCTTTGCTTCTTATAAGCTCTCTTCTACACCGCATTTTCCGTCATGCTCTGGCAGCGACAACCTTTCGGCTTTACGCTAAAGTAGCTTTCTTTGCTCAATGGTCATGGAGTCACGATGTACGATCGCTATCAGGGTCTGATCTTCGACATGGACGGTACCATTCTGGACACCGAGCCAACGCACCTCAAGGCGTGGCACGAGGTGTTGGCACGTTACGGAATGAAGTTTGATGCAGCCGCCATGACAGGGCTGAACGGCTCACCTACCTGGCGCATTGCTCAGGCGGTGATTGCCGCACATCAGGCCGATCTCGATCCTCATAAGCTGGCCGCCGAGAAAACCCGCGCGGTAGAAAGCATGCTATTAGACACGGTGCGCCCGTTACCGCTGATTGAGGTGGTGAAGTCTTACCATGGCCGTCGTCCCATGGCGGTAGGGACGGGCAGTGAGCACCGGATGGCGGAGATGTTACTGCGTCATTTAGGGCTGTTCGACTGCTTTGATGCCATCGTCGGGGCGGATGATGTTCAACGTCACAAGCCGGAGCCGGATACTTTCCTGCGCTGTGCTGAGTTGATCGGCGTGCCTCCTGAGCACTGTGTGGTGTTTGAAGATGCCGATTTCGGCATTCAGGCCGCCAGAAGCGCCAATATGGCCGTGGTGGACGTTCGCACGTTGTGAGTAGTACGCTGGCGGTCATGTCGCTGTTTGGCAGCAGCTTCCTTAGTGCGACGCTGTTGCCTGGCAATTCAGAGATCGTGTTGGTTGCGTTGTTGACCAACAGCAGCGCTTCACCAGGTTTACTGGTGCTGGCTGCAACGTTGGGAAATACCCTGGGTGGGTTGACCAACGTCATTATCGGGCGCCTGTTACCGGCGTTGAAACCACAACGCGGGCTGGAAACGGCTCTTGGTTGGTTACAACGCTTTGGCCCGGCTGCGCTGTTGCTCAGTTGGGTGCCGGTTGTGGGCGATTTATTGTGCGTGTTGGCAGGCTGGCTGCGCATGCCATGGGGCGCCGTTACGCTGTTTCTGTGTATCGGAAAAGCGTTGCGTTACATCATCTTGACGATGATTACGCTGCAGGGTATCGCCTGGTGGCATTAACCAAGTGAATATAACTCAATATTCTCTAGGGAGCGGATTCAGTATGCTTACAGCTATCGTTTTTAGAAGCGGGAGGTCAATTTGATCCCGGACGTATCACAGGCGCTTTCTTGGTTGGAAGCCCACCCTCATGCATTAAAAGGGATCCGGCGCGGTATTGAGCGTGAAACACTGCGGGTAACCGCGGATGGCACGCTTGCCAGCACGGGTCATCCAGAACAACTGGGGGCGGCATTAACGCACCATTGGATCACCACGGACTTTGCCGAGGCGCTATTAGAATTTATTACACCGGTTGATGATGACCTCGATCACTTGTTGACGTTCCTGCGCGATATCCATCGTCACGTGGCGCGCAATCTGGGTGATGAGCGCATGTGGCCGTTGAGCATGCCGTGCTTTATCAACGCCGAGCAGGATATCGAACTGGCGCAATTTGGGACCTCCAACATTGGCCGGATGAAAACGCTGTACCGGGAAGGGTTGAAGAACCGCTACGGCGCGTTGATGCAAACCATTTCCGGGGTGCACTACAACTTCTCCCTGCCGCTGGAATTTTGGCAGGCGTGGGCTGGCGTTGAGGATGAAGAGAGTGGCAAAGAGCAGATCTCTGCGGGATATTTCCGCCTGATCCGCAACTACTACCGCTTTGGTTGGGTGATCCCATATCTGTTCGGGGCATCGCCAGCCATCTGTTCCTCGTTCCTCAAAGGCCGGGAAACCGATTTGCCGTTTGAGCGTAATGAACGGGGCATGTGCTATTTGCCTTATGCCACCTCGCTGCGCCTGAGCGATCTGGGCTATACCAATAAGTCGCAGAGCAATCTGGGCATTACCTTTAACGATCTGCAAACCTATGTGCAAGGTCTGAAACGCGCTATTGCGACGCCTTCAGAAGACTATGCCAAGCTGGGAGTGAAAGAGGGCGATCGTTATCTGCAACTTAACAGCAACGTGTTACAGATAGAAAACGAACTCTATGCCCCGATCCGGCCAAAACGCGTCACCCATAGCGGTGAGACACCGTCAGATGCGCTGTTACGCGGCGGTATCGAATATATCGAGGTGCGCTCGCTGGACATCAACCCATTCTCGCCAATCGGTGTGGATGCGGTACAGGCGCGTTTCCTGGATCTGTTCCTGGTGTGGTGCGTATTGGCGGATGCGCCAGAAATGAGCAGCGATGAGTTGCTGTGCACTCGTAAAAACTGGAATCGGGTGATCCTGGAAGGGCGTAAGCCAGGCCAGACCATTGGCATCGGCTGTAACGATACTCGTGAACCGTTGGATAAGGTCGGCAAAGCGCTGTTTGGCGATCTGAAGCGCGTGGCCGAAGTGTTGGACAGTGAAGCGGGCGATCGACAATATCAGCAGGTCTGTGAACAACTGGTGGCGGCGTTTGACGATCCGGAGCTGACGTTCTCGGCCCGTATCCTCAAGCAAATGAAAGCCCAAGGCACCGGTAACGTTGGCCTGGAACTGGCGGAAAAATATCGCAAAATGCTGATTGCGGAGCCGTTGGAACTGCTGACCGAAGGGCAACTCGCTCAGGAGCAGCAAGCCTCGTGGCAGCGCCAGCGCGACATAGAAGCCAGTGATACGCTAAGCTTTGAACAGTTCCTGAAGGAAAACGGCGGGGGCTGAAAAAGAAAAAGGCCACATCACTGTGGCCAAATACACATCTCTGAAAACAGTGATGATGATAACAAATGCGCGTCTTTCATAGATTAAGACCCGCAGGGTTGGAAAAGGTTTCATCGGTACGAAAAAAGTTTCGAAATAAATTCATTTTACCAAGAGGTGATGACATGCCACTGCTGGATAGCTTTACCGTAGATCATACTCGCATGGCGGCGCCGGCTGTCCGCGTTGCTAAAACCATGCAAACCCCCCATGGGGATACCATCACCGTATTCGATCTGCGTTTCTGTCGGCCGAATCTGGAAGTGATGCCAGAGCGTGGGATCCATACCTTGGAACACCTGTTCGCTGGCTTCATGCGCGACCACCTGAACGGTAACGGCGTGGAGATCATCGATATCTCGCCAATGGGCTGCCGTACCGGCTTTTATATGAGCCTGATTGGCGTACCGGAAGAGCAGCGCGTGGCCGATGCCTGGCAAGCCGCGATGGCGGACGTCCTGAAGGTGACTGACCAGCGCAAGATCCCTGAACTCAATGAGTTCCAATGCGGTACTTACCATATGCACTCGCTGGAAGAGGCGCAGGAAATTGCCAAGCATATTCTTGAGCACGGCGTGGTAGTGAACCATAACGAAGAGCTGGCATTGCCGAAAGATAAGCTGCAAGAGCTGCACATCTAGATTTGGTGCAAAAACACAGTGAAAAAAGACGCGAAAGCGTCTTTTTCTTTGGCTTGTATCTAGTGGTTCTGCACGCTGGCCTGTAAGGATTTAATCGGCGTGACGCGCACCTGCTTGATCATATTGTCCTGCACGTCGAGGATATCAATATCATAGTGGCTGATGCGCACCCTGGTCCCGATGCTGGGGATCTCCTCCAGCTCTTCAAGCAGCATGCCGTTGATGGTTCTGGCCTCGGTGGCTGGCAGCGTCCAGTTGAAGGCCTTGTTAAGCTCACGCACGTTGGCACTGCCGTCGATCAATACCGAGCCATCGCTCTGTGGATTGACTTCCTCTGCCAGCGTAGGTGACATTGAGGTGGTGAAGTCGCCGACGATTTCTTCGAGGATATCCTCAACCGTCACCAGCCCCTGGATATCACCATACTCATCGACCACGATGCCGACCTTCTCTTTGTTACGCTGGAATTTCACCAGTTGAACGTTGAGTGGTGTGCCCTCTGGCACGTAGTAGATCTCATCGGCTGCCCGCAGCAGGTTCTCTTTGTTGAACTCTTTTTTCTCGGTCATCAGCCGGTAGGCTTCGCGTACGCGCAGCATGCTGATGGAGTCGTCCAGTGACTCGCGGTACAACACGATGCGGCCATGTGGGGAGTGTGTCAGTTGGCGCATGATCGACTTCCAGTCGTCGTTGATATCAATCCCGACGATCTCATTGCGCGGCACCATGATGTCTTCCACCGTCACCTTCTCCAGATCCAGCACAGAAATCAGCATGTCCTGATTACGGCGCGAAATCTTTGACTGGGACTCGTTCACAATGGTTCGTAGCTCCTCTTTACTCAACGCGCCGCTGATACGTACGTTGGTGCGGATGCCGAAAATCCGCAGCACCAGGGTAGTAATGCCATTGAGCAGCCACACCAGTGGGAACATGACTTTTTGCAGCGGTGCCAGCAGGAAGCTGCTAGGGAAGGCAATTCGCTCAGGATAGAGAGCGGCAAAGGTTTTGGGTAACACTTCGGCGAACAGCAGTACGACAAAGGTCAGCACCCCGGTGGCGATTGCCACGCCAATATCGCCATACAGGCGCATCCCGACAATGGTCCCCAGCGCAGAGGCCAGGATATTGACCAGGTTGTTGCCAATCAGCACCAGGCCAATCAGGCGGTCAGGTTTTTGCAGCAGCTTCTCTACCCGGCGTGCGGCACGGTTGCCCTGTTTGGACAGGTGGCGCAGACGATAGCGGTTGAGCGTCATCATGCCGGTTTCGGATGCTGAAAAATAAGCGGAGACCGCGACCATAATCACCAAAATGAAAATGAGGGTCTCTGTCGAAACGTGCTCCAACGCGGTATTCCTTATGTTGGGGGAGAAGAGTGCCTTGGCGGACGATGGAGCGCCGGGCCAGACTTAGCGCACCATCATCAGTTCCTGGAGCAGGCGGCTCCCGAAGTAGGCCATGGTAAGCAGAAAAGAGCCGGCAAAGCTGAACCAGACCACGCGGCGGCCACGCCAGCCCTCGTGATAATGGCCCCACAGCAGCACGATATAAACAAACCACGCCATGATGGACAGCACGGCCTTATGCACGTTCTCTTTGCTAAACAGGTTGTCCATATACAGCAGCCCGGTACACAGCGTCAGCGTCAGCAACACCACACCGATCTGGGTGATATGAAACATCTTACGCTCAATACTCATCAGCGGCGGCATATCGGCACTGAAACTGAGTTTTTTATGTTTCAGCAGGTAATCAAGCCAGGCGAGTTGCAGGGCGTACAGCGTGGCAATAATCAGAGTGGAGTAAGAGAACAGCGCCAGGCCGATATGCACCATCAGTTCCGGGCTGGCTTCCAGATGGGTAATAAACTCCCCAGGCAGAAAGCTGGCAAACGCCAGGTTGATCATCGCAAAGCTGTAGACGATCGGCAGCAGGAACCAGCCGCGATCTCGGGAGGCGACGTAAGTCATCACCGAACAGATAATCAGGCCAACGATGGAGCCAATGTTCAGCAGGCTGAGATTTTGCCCGGCGCTGACGTCAAAAATGCGCTGCTGGAGGGCAATGGCATGGCAGACCAGCGCCACCACGGCCGAGACCAGCGCCAGCCGACGGTATGCGCTATTCTTCCGCAACAAACTGGGAATGATCAGTCCAAGGCTGAGCAGGTAGGCCATCAAAGCCACAAGAGAGAATACTGGCATAGCGTTATTTAGCATCGGCATGGTTAATTGGAATGCCAGTATAACGTTGAGCGGCCCCTACTCCAACCAATCTCCAACGCTGAGGCAGAGATCGTTGTAGCAACGTGTTATAATCGCCGCAATTGTGTCGCCACTGCGGCCTGACTCTTACGTTGAGCATGAGACGATGTTTGAAAATTTAACCGATCGATTGTCGCGCACCCTGCGCAATATCAGCGGCCGCGGGCGGCTGACCGAAGAGAACATTAAAGAAACCCTGCGTGAAGTGCGTATGGCATTGCTGGAAGCGGACGTTGCGCTGCCGGTCGTGCGTGACTTCATCAACCGTGTGAAAGAGAGCGCGGTTGGGCATGAAGTTAACAAAAGCCTGACGCCGGGCCAGGAATTCGTCAAAATCGTCAAGAGCGAGCTGATTGCCGCGATGGGCGAAGTGAACACCGAGCTGAACCTGGCGGCGCAGCCACCGGCGGTGGTGCTGATGGCGGGCCTGCAAGGTGCGGGTAAAACCACCAGCGTGGCCAAGCTCGGCAAATTCCTGAAAGAAAAGCAGAAGAAAAAAGTCTTGGTGGTTTCTGCCGACGTGTATCGCCCTGCGGCGATCCGGCAGTTGGAAACCCTGGCGGAAGGTGTCGGCATCGACTTCTTCCCGTCAGACGTGAAAGAAAAACCGATCGACATCGTTAACCGTGCGCTGCAACAGGCCAAGCTGAAGTTCTACGACGTACTGATCGTCGATACCGCGGGCCGCCTGCACGTAGATGAAGCGATGATGGACGAAATCAAACAGGTACATGCGGCGATCAAGCCGGTGGAAACCCTGTTTGTGGTCGACGCCATGACCGGCCAGGATGCGGCCAACACCGCCAAGGCCTTTAACGAAGCGCTGCCGTTGACCGGCGTCGTGCTGACCAAGGTCGATGGTGATGCGCGCGGCGGTGCGGCGTTGTCTATTCGCCACATTACCGGCAAGCCGATCAAATTCCTCGGTGTGGGTGAGAAAACCGACGCGCTGGAGCCATTCCATCCGGATCGCGTAGCCTCACGTATTCTCGGCATGGGCGACGTGCTGTCGCTGATCGAAGATATAGAGAGCAAGGTTGACCGCGCACAAGCGGAAAAACTGGCTAGCAAGCTGAAGAAGGGCGATGGTTTCGATCTGACCGACTTTCTCGACCAGCTTAAGCAGATGCGTAATATGGGCGGTATGGCCAGCATGTTGAGCAAACTGCCGGGCGCTGGCCAACTGCCAGACAACGTCAAATCGCAGATGGATGACAAAGTGCTGGTACGCATGGAGGCGATCATTAACTCAATGACGCTGAAAGAGCGTGCCAAGCCGGAAATTATCAAGGGTTCTCGCAAACGTCGTATTGCGATGGGCTCCGGCATGCAGGTGCAGGATGTTAATCGGTTGTTAAAACAATTCGACGATATGCAGCGCATGATGAAAAAGATGAAAAAAGGCGGAATGGCGAAGATGATGCGTGGCATGAAAGGTATGATGCCGCCGGGCTTCCCAGGCCGTTAAAACCACGCCGCAGCAAGGCTGTGGCGGGTTTGCCGATTTACCGATCACGGTAAAACCTGTCCGAGAGCGTGATGGTGCAAAAACGAATTACCGGCAATCTACGCTTTAGATTGCTTTTTGCGCCAAAATGAGTAAAATTTTCGGGCTTTTTATATTGCAACCGGGCCCCGTCCCTCAATGGGGCCCGGCTGTTTTATTAACTAAAGAGGATGTTATGGTAACAATTCGTTTGGCACGTGGCGGCGCTAAAAAGCGTCCGTTCTATCAAGTAGTAGTGACCGACAGCCGCAATGCTCGTGATGGTCGTTTCATCGAGCGTGTAGGTTTCTTCAACCCAATCGCATCTGGTCAGGCTGAAGCACTGCGTCTGGACCTGGATCGCATTGAGCACTGGGTTGGTCTGGGTGCTACCGTTTCTGATCGCGTTCACGCGCTGATCAAAGACGCTAAGAAAGCAGCTTAATCTGTCGCGGTGGTGGCAATGAGCAAGCAACTCAAACCGGTAGCACCTAAGCAGCCGATTGTACTCGGTAAGATGGGGTCTACTTACGGCATCCGTGGTTGGCTCAGAGTGTTTTCATCCACCGAGAACGCCGAAAGCATATTTGACTATCAGCCCTGGTTAATCCAGCGCTCTGGTCAGTGGCAGTTTGTCGAGTTGGAAGACTGGAAACGCCACAGTCAGGATCTGATCATCAAGGTCAAAGGCATTGACGATCGGGATGCTGCGAATTTACTGACCAATTGCGAAATTGTCGTAGATTCCGAGCAGTTGCCTCCGCTGGAAGGCGATGATTACTACTGGAAAGACCTTATGGGCTGCCAGGTAGTCACCACTTCCGGATACGAGCTGGGTAAAGTCATCGATATGATGGAAACCGGTTCTAACGACGTAATGGTCGTGCGGGCAAACCTGAAAGATGCATTCGGTATGAAGGAGCGGTTGGTCCCGTTTCTTCATGGGCAGGTTATCAAGAAAGTCGATCTCGCCGCCAAGATTATCGAGGCTGAGTGGGATCCTGGTTTTTGACCTCCGGATTTAATGGTCGAAGCAAGTGGAATAACAAAATGGGGATTGGCTGGTGTTCATTGGTATCGTAAGCCTGTTTCCTGAGATGTTTCGCGCAATCACCGATTACGGGGTAACTAGCCGGGCAGTAAAAAATGGCCTGCTGAGCGTGCAGTGTTGGAGTCCGCGTGACTTCACCTACGACCGGCATCGTACCGTGGACGATCGCCCTTATGGCGGCGGCCCGGGAATGCTGATGATGGTGCAACCCTTGCGGGAAGCTATTCATGCAGCAAAAGCAGCGGCAGGCGAGGGAGCAAAGGTGATTTATCTGTCACCTCAGGGGCGCAAGCTGGATCAAACCGGTGTGCGCGAACTGGCGGCTAACCAGAAGATGATCCTGGTATGTGGCCGTTACGAAGGGATAGACGAGCGCGTGATCCAAACCGAAATTGACGAAGAATGGTCAATCGGCGATTACGTTCTCAGCGGCGGTGAACTACCGGCAATGACCCTGATAGACTCGGTCGCCCGCTTTATACCGGGTGTTCTGGGCCATCAGGCTTCGGCAGAAGAAGATTCTTTCGCTGAGGGATTGCTGGACTGCCCGCACTATACCCGCCCGGAGGTGTTAGAAGGGATGGAGGTTCCGCCAGTTCTGCTGTCGGGCAACCATGCCGAGATACGTCGCTGGCGCTTAAAGCAGTCGCTGGGCCGTACCTGGCTTAGAAGACCTGAACTTCTAGAAAGCCTAGCTCTGACTGACGAGCAAGAGGTGTTGCTGGCCGAGTTCCAACGGGAACATCGGGCTAAGTAACAGGACTATGAAGGGAACGTCTGAGCGTTGTCTCGACGAGACCGATATATCAGTTTACCTAGGGTAAGAGACATATTATGAGCAACATTATTAAGCAAATTGAACAAGAGCAGATGAAGCAAGACGTACCTGCATTCCGTCCGGGTGATTCCGTGGAAGTGAAGGTATGGGTCGTTGAAGGTACCAAAAAACGTCTGCAGGCATTCGAGGGCGTGGTTATCGCTATTCGTAACCGCGGTCTGCACTCTGCATTCACTGTTCGTAAGATTTCCAACGGCGAAGGTGTTGAGCGTGTATTCCAGACTCACTCCCCAGTAATCGACAGCATTACTGTTAAACGTCGTGGTGCCGTTCGTCAAGCCAAACTGTACTACCTGCGTGAACGTACTGGTAAGTCTGCTCGTATCAAAGAGCGTCTGAACCGCGTTAACTAACGCTGCATCCAAAAGTTAATAGTTATAAGGGGATTACCGTCATGGTAATCCCCTTTTTTTGTTGGGTGACACGCAGAACGGATGTCGTGATCTCCCAAGAAGGATAACAGTCGGTGTTAACTCCATTATCTGGCGAACTTGATGAGTGCTGGAGATCTGGTGGCAACAAGGCCGTCAGGGCTGGCTCTACTATGCGTACAACAGTAAAACAGTTGACGGCTGGCCTAAATGATCGGTTCACAGAGAACTGAAACTCCTGGCAGATTACTGATCTCGTTAACGTCACTTAATCATCGAGATGATAAGCGACGGCGACAGGGGCAGTTATCGCCGAAAGTACCTCCTCTACTGATTGGAACTATTACAATAGGGATCTACATGAGTCATAACATTTAATACTCTGTGATTCTCTAATACTCTCTTCCTTGCGTTGACAGCAATATCATGCCCCTCTTTAACTGATAAATGACTATCAATATCCAAGTGTACATCAACAATAATCAGGTCACCTACCTTCCTTGTTTTAAAATCATGAACACCCAACACTCCCTCCGTGGCTAATAATGTTGATTTTATTTCTTTCTCAGTATCACTATCGACCGCTTTGTCCATTAAGTCGTGCAGTGAATCTGACATAAATGAATATCCCATTTTGGCAACTATAAGGCCAACTATGAGTGCTGCAACAGGATCGAGGAATTTAAAGCCCAATAAATTACCAATAATCCCCAGAGCAACGACCAACGATGAGGCTGCATCAGAGCGTGCGTGCCAAGCATTAGCAACCAACATGCTTGACTTAACTCGCGTCGCTACGGCTAACATATACCTAAAAAGTAACTCTTTGAAAACTAATGCTATCAAGGCCACCCATAGCGCAATAATATGAACTTGAGGAATAGTATCAGGATTGTGGATTTTGTTGATCGCAGACCATAACATACCAAGGCCTACAATGAACAATAGAGAGCCTAGAATTAATGAAGCTCCATTCTCATACCGAAAGTGGCCATAATTATGATCCTCATCAGGTTCTTTTTTACTTTTATTATTTGCAACGATAACAACAAAATCTGCGATGAGATCTGAGAGTGAATGTATTCCATCCGCAATCAATCCCTGAGAACCGGAGAAGATCCCGGTAATAATCTGCCCCAATGTTAAGAAGCAATTAACAACTACACTTACCCATGTACTTTTTCGTGCAGCATGGAAACGCACATGAGATTCATTATTACTTTCATTAATCATTTTATCGTGTCTCATATCATCTTTCAGTGAATAACTAACAATGTACGGTTATTGAATGACAACTTTTATCTCCTTAAGGTCTTCTTAAGTTATGGCGGCTAGACTAACACCAATCGCAAGGGAGAAATGATGACTTTAAGATATTTAAATATGCCATCTGTCTACACTTGGCAAGAAAATTTTTACTGCTAGCCCTAAATCATGAAGTTGATAACTGATTGACTACTAGCATGTCTGTATCAAGCATAGCATCTTGATAAATAATTTTATTAGCTAACGTTGAGTCAGAGAGTTACCGGTTAGCAGAAGGCGTACGAGTATTAATGAATTGATACCATCAATATTCTACGGTGTTATTTTTTTTGTTTAATTTCAATGGGATGCGGTTGGTTTTATCGTCTAACTCTCAATGTCGATTGGGTTAATGAAAATTCAAACTTTACTTGAATAGGATTAATAATGAAAAAAAAGTTTTCACCTAGCCAGATTTTATTTCATTGGGTTGTTTTTATTCTCATCGTACTCGCTTATGCTACCATGGAGCTAAAAGGAATTGCCCCCAAAGGGAGTAGTGCTCGAGAGTGGATTAAAACCCTTCACTATACATTCGGTTTGAGCGTTATGCTATTGATGTTATTACGTATAATTTTGAAGGTTATGCACAAGGATCCTGAGATTACGCCAACCCCGCCACATTGGCAAATAGCGCTATCCAAGGCAGTACATGGCATTCTCTATCTTATGTTTATCAGCTTACCGCTACTTGGCGTCCTGTCTCTTTATTACGGCAGGGTTGAGTGGTCATTTTTCTCTTACGCTATGCCTGTAAGCAATGACCAGAGTAGTGATATGCAGCATACTTTGAAAGACATCCATGAGTTTATCGCGAATACAGGTTATTTCATCATAGGCCTTCATGCATTTGCTGCAATATTTCATCATTACATTATGCGGGATAATACGTTGATTAGAATGATCCCGTGGAAAAAGTGATGTTATAAACCCGTATTATCTTGCCAGTAAATGTGCGAGTAATGTGTTTTCCAGCAATACTGCTTCGGCTTGACTGATACCCAGTCATGACCTTTCCTTGTCCTTCACTACGGCGGCATCATTGCTGCCGTGGTTTTTCATATAGCGCGTGGTACGCAGTTTGGTGAACATGGCCGTTAGCTCCGCTGTTGGATTTTACGTGGGGCATAACATAAGGCGTGCTGTCTGATGCCTACTTTGACACTAAAGAGTAGCCTTTGAACACTAACTGTCGTATTTATCCAATACGAAGAGGCACTGGTTTTTTTAAACTGCAGCCACTGACCATTGATTGGAGCGCATGCAATGCAATTTGCCTATACGATTTTATATGTTGATAACGTGCAGCAAACGATGGATTTCTATCATCGAGCCTTTGGCTTTGAGATCCATTGTTTGCATGAAAGCGGGGACTGGGGAGAATTGGCTACCGGCGCCACGCGGCTGTCATTTTGCTCAAGAGAGTTGCTGGCAGGGCAGGACAAAAAGAGCGCTAAAAGTGATTATAATCATCCGGTGTTTGAAATTGCCTTCACTACCGACGATGTGCCGAAAGCGCTGAAAACGGCGCTGGATGCCGGTGCGGTGCTGGTCGAAGATATTCAGCACATGCCCTGGGGGCAAACGATATGCTATGTGGCAGATCCAGAGCATAACCTTGTCGAGATCTGTTCTGTAATGGCTTAATCGTAGCCTTCACCAAACGCCTGTTGCCAATGGGGATTGATACGGAATGCGGCAGGCGTGATCCCTAACCAATGCTGGAACTCCCTGTTCATGTGCGATTGGTCACAATAGCCACTGTTCAGCGCGATTTCTGTCAGGGGGACACATTCGCAGGCAGTTAGCACTGATGCAGTTCTTCTCATCCGTAATAGACGAAGCCAGAATAACGGGCTCTTGCCGGTTTTGTTCTTCACCAGCCGTTCCAGAGTACGAACGCTGATCCCCAACTCCTGGCTTGCCTGAGTCAGAGAGTTGGCAAGCCGTAACGACAGCAATGTTTCGGCAAGCTGCGTATCTACACGAACGGTATCGTGAATGATGGACTGTAATGTTGGATGGTCCGGAGTTAATCGGGAAGCGTTGAGGTAATGGAATAACTTGCCCTCATCGATAACACAATCTGGCTGAAACCGGAAACCCTCATAATGGTCCCCTGCAGCGCTTTCCACGCCATAGGCGCAGGTGTCGATCTCAGTGATCTTTATCTCCTGTCGCCCATTCCTGTCAGTCAGGAAAATTAAATCCCGACAGCCATCAGGAACAACAATTTGCCGTGTCGTTTTTGGCGAATGAAAACTCCAGTGTTCCAAGACCAACTGTTGCATTTGATCTCCCTATCATCTCAAAGACCCGGTTCTCCAAAGCTTACCATCTATTCGTCCTGGTTGGATTATCGTTATTCTGGTGGCATTGGTTTGAAACCAAGGGATTACCAGATGGTAACCCCTTTTTTTCATTACATCGCGGCGGCGCGTTGTTTGCCTTCTTGCGGGTGCGGCTGCGCCGGAATGATGTCGCCGGGTGAAACGATGACCCGGGCCACGGATTCATGGGTGGCAAAGGTACAACTGCAGTTAATGTTACGGCATTGGTGATAGCGTTCTTTGGTCGATTCACTCAGATAGCGGCTGGAACGAGTGTGTGCCACGCTACCGCACAGTGGACAATGCATCATAGAGACCCCCTCTTGATAAAACGGTGAAAAACTATTCGTCAGCAATGCTCGAAAAAGTTACTGAGCGAGCTGTTCTTTCCCTGGGAAACTGGTGGTGTTTGGCGTGCTGAGACCTTTGAGGCACAGCTCACGTTCGGCGGCGCGGCGGCGTTCCAGCCCGCGATTTTTGACGCCATTGACATAAATCCAGCGTGGTAACTGATCGCAAGCCTGTTGCCATTGGCCATGGTTAAGGAAATAAACCAGGGTAGAGCGACAGGCGGCCCCCGTACCGACGTTAAAGGCAAACGCCATGACGGCATCATAAGTGGCCTGGGGCATCTGCTGTGGCAGGCATGCCGCCATGCGGCTCTCTACCCGGCGGATATCTTCCAGCAGGTTTTCCGCCGCTTGCACTGGCATGATGGACTTACCTGGAATAACGCCGGCCGTATGGCCGACACCTTGCGTCCAAACCCCTGCTGAGCATTGATACGGGGTTAACTGGCACCCCTCAAAATCGGCAATCAGGTACAGCCCTTGTTCGGAAGTTTTAATTTGATTAGCCTGTGGCAGCAGCATGGCGATCGCCAGAATGGCCAGGGCGCTGCAACGCTTAACGATTGAATTCATCAAAAAGTCTCCGTGCTGCTGCATCGCGCTCGATGCTTTTGAGGATCTCCAGACTCTTGCGTCTGTAGTACCAATTAACCAGGAAGGTGCCGATCCCTACGGCCGCGCCGATCAGAAAGGCCACATCCTGCGGTGAGAGCTTGCCAAGCCAGGCGAGAAACAGCGCTGCGGAGTAGGTAATGAATGAGGTTAATCTCTCCATCCTATTAACCCCACATCTGCTGTCGCAGCGGATTGTTTTGTAGGATAACGCGACGGTCGGCCACGATAAGCGAGTCGATACTGGCCTCATTTGCCGGGTTTATCATGGTTTTTACCTTAGCAACAATTACTGTATATGCATACAGTATTAATCAAAATGCTAAAGTCGTCAAGCAAGGATAGGACTATTTTTAGCAAAATGATCAATGCGGGGGGGCATAAAAAAAGCCCATTAATTATGGGCTTAGAGAAGGACTGCGCGGAGCTGTAAGACGAGATTACAAACCGTACACCAGCGTTACTGAAGTCGTGGTATCGGTATTTTTCGGTGCCGAGGCCGGTGGTTTGGTGTTGTAGACCACCGTGTAGGCCAGCCGCAGGGCGAAGTCGTTATTGATGGAGACGTTTAACGCGGTTTCGGAGTTAACGGTGGTTTCGTCGTTCGCCAAAGCGGACAGGCCTTCGGATAGGCGGGCCGTGTCTGTCAGTCTGTAGGAATAGTTGGCTGCGCCATAGGCCAGGGCGCGAGTGGTGCGGCCACCGCCGTGGTATTCATCATGGCGAACGCCTGGGCCGAATTCGACACGCAGGTCCTGGCGTGGGTCGCTAAAGATCTGGCGCCCGTAACCTCCGGTCAGCGTAGAACGTGAATCGTAACCGTTGTAACGATCGTTCAACCAGCCAACCTGGCCAAACATATAATTACGAGCCGTCAGATTATAACGGGTACGGCCACCGGCCTGGTATTTCTCCGAGGAGCGTACGTTGGAAGAGGTGGTATTGTTCGCCGAGCCCCACAGGCTGTAAGCCGTATCGCTGTTAAACCAGGTCATGGTGGTGTTGGCCAGCAGGTTTGAGTTCTGTGTGTTGCCGGACTGGGCGTTATAGCCAGCTTGAACATTACCATCAAACGGCTTCTTGGCGGTGGCCGGATCGTCCATCGCGGTGAAGAGGGTATTGTCGGCGAACACGGAAACACTGGTGAAGGCGGTCAAGCAGCTAAAAAACAGCGGAATGGCGCGACAAGCGCGTAAAGAGTGCATTTTGGATCCAGTAGTTAAGTGTGATTATAAGTGATTGCGGTCACATTATATCGATTCGCCGAGGGGACAAAAATAGGCCTGGTTAGCTTATGTTTTTAGTTTAAACAGGGGACTTATGCACTTTTCGTCTAGTGATACCGTTGGCTTTTTGCGGCGGTGTTAATAGCGGCAACGGGGATCGCCCGTTGCCGGCAGAAACGCGATTAAAGGAAGGTCATCACCAGCAGATAACCGGTGATGCAGGAGCACAGCACGCCGATCAGGCCAGGGATGATGAAGCTGTGGTTAATGATGAATTTACCGATGCGAGTGGTGCCAGAACGGTCAAAACCGATGCAGGCCAGATCGCTTGGGTAGGTGGGCAACACGAAGTAACCATAGGCCGCCGGGAAGAAGGCCAGCAACATTTTAGGTTCGACACCTAACTGCAAGGCCATTGGTGCAACGGCGGCCAGGGCAGCGGCCTGGCTGTTAACCAGTTTGGAAACCAGGAACAAGACGATGGCGTATGTCCAGGGCTGGCTTTTCACCACGTCTTCCAGCACCACCTTCAACTCTCCCATATGTGCCTGGAAGAAGGTATCACTCATCCATGCCACACCGAATACCGAGAAGATGGCGACCATTCCCGCTTTGAACACGGCACCGTTGGCGATATCGCTAGGTTTGACTTTACAGCCCATCAAGATCACGGCGCCGGCGATCAGCATCATCATCTGGATCACCAGATTCATCGACAGCGGTTTCAATACGCCCTTGGCATCGGCAAAGGAAGGACGCAGATCGGCAAAGGCTCCGAGCATAACCACGATAGCGATAGCGCCGAAGAAGATCAGCGTTGACCAGTATGCCTGTTTGGGAAATGTTTGATTGAGCAGAGTTTCGGTGCCGCCATAGATATAGGTGCGCTGCTCCGGATCTTGGATCCTGGCCTGGAAATCCGCATCCTTATCCAGATCTTTGCCGCGACGCAGGCTCCACAATGCCGCCATCAATACGCCGACCAACGAAGCCGGGATCGAAACGGCCAGGATCTCCAGCAGCGAGTAGGCTTTGCCGATCCCATGACCGGCGGCAATGATCGAAACCAGTGATACCACGGCTACAGAAACCGGGGATGCGGTGATGGCCATCTGTGAGGCGACAGAGGCGACGGCCATAGGGCGTTCAGGGCGGATCCCTTTTTTGATGGCGATATCAGAAATGATCGGGAACATGGTGTAGACCACGTGGCCGGTACCGCACAGGAAGGTCAGCGTCCAGGTGGTAAAAGGGGCGAGTAAGGTGATGTGTTGTGGGTGGCGGCGCAGTAGCCGCTCGGCATATTGCATCATGACATTCAGACCGCCAGCGGTTTGTAACACCGAGGCGCAGCCGATCACCGCCAAAATGGTGAGCATGACATCTACTGGAGGTTTACCTGGTTCTAAACCGAATATAAAACACAGCAGAAATAAGCCAATGCCACTTATTAAGCCTAACCCCATACCGCCAAATCGGGTGCCGACTAATAGGCAGATAATAATAATTGCGAATTGCAATGTGATCATGAGAGTCCCTTGTCAGAAAGAAAAAACTGCTAGCGCTCATCGCTCCTCAATGCAGGCGGTACGGGCTCTGTCTTCGCAGAGTAACCCTAAAGAGGTGTGGGCGATTTATGCCATAGTTATTTATTTGGCGAGGGATAACTGTGAGGTTCCGCAATATTTATTCAATAGAGTGACTATTATTTCTGATATAGATTCAAATGAATAAAGAATGAAAATCAATTGCCAGTTAAATGTATGACAATTGTTTTATAGTTGTTTAATTTGGCAAGGGATAGGGCGGGTTTGCCAAGGAACTTGTTACCTGCGCGGCGTGGCATGCAGCGCTCCTACACGCAGCGTAGGCTGTTTTTTGAGCGCGTGAGGACCAATGAATAACTCATTTTGGTGTTCAATTTTGTTTACATTGCGTAGATTTTAGGGGGGGTTCTGTTGGTGGTTTGTCGTTATGCTCTATTATGGAGTCAATTTAAAATCAAAATAAAACAATGATTTAAATTGAATTTTGTTTGTTGTGGCGGGTGATTCCCTTTCCTGTTTTGGATGGTAATTTTTTATTTACAGCAAATGGATTGAAAACTTTACAAGGAGTGGTTAAGGTAGCACCTGTAACGCTCAATGTTTTCACTACGCTCACGCATAACGGCAAACGACAGGAATAGCATCATGCAAAAAGACGCGCTCAACAACGTACATATCAGTGCAGAACAGGTTCTGATCACCCCGGAAGAGCTGAAGAACCAGTTCCCACTCAGTGCCAACGATGAAACGGAAATCGCTACGGCCCGCCAGACCATTGCCAATATCCTTAAAGGGCAAGATCACCGTCTGCTGGTGGTGTGTGGGCCATGTTCGATCCACGATCCTGATGCCGCGCTAGATTACGCGCGTCGTCTGAAAACCCTGTCGGCTGAATTGAGCGATCAGCTGTATATCGTTATGCGCGTCTATTTTGAAAAGCCAAGAACCACCGTCGGCTGGAAAGGCCTGATCAACGATCCGTATATGGATGGATCCTTCGATGTAGAAGCGGGTTTGCACATTGCGCGTCGCCTGCTGCTGGATCTGGTTGGTATGGGCCTGCCGTTGGCGACCGAAGCGTTGGATCCGAACAGTCCACAATACCTGGGCGATCTGTTCAGCTGGTCGGCGATCGGTGCGCGTACTACAGAATCTCAGACGCACCGCGAAATGGCTTCCGGCCTTTCAATGCCGGTGGGCTTCAAAAATGGTACGGATGGTAGCCTGGGCACGGCCATCAACGCGATGCGCGCAGCTTCTATGGCGCACCGTTTTGTCGGTATCAATCAGGCGGGTCAGGTTTGCCTGCTGCAAACTCAGGGTAACCCAGACGGCCATGTGATCCTGCGCGGTGGTAAAACGCCTAACTACAGTGCTGAGCACGTTGCCGCCTGCGAAAAACAGATGCAGGATGCGGGACTCCATCCGTCCTTGATGATAGATTGCAGCCATGGCAACTCAAATAAAGACTATCGCCGTCAGCCAGCGGTTGCCGAATCCGTAGTTGAGCAGATCAGAGCGGGTAACCGTTCGATCACCGGCATCATGCTGGAAAGCAATCTGCACGAGGGCAGCCAGTCTTCTGAACAGCCGCGTGTGGATATGCGCTACGGCGTATCGGTGACCGATGCCTGCATTAACTGGGAAAGCACGGAGACGCTGCTGCGCCAAATGCATCAGGATCTCGGCGCTGCGCTGATGGCACGCACTGGAGAGTAGTGAGTTATGGTGGCTGAACTGACCGCATTGCGCGATCAAATTGACGAAGTGGATAAAGCGCTGCTGGCTCTGTTGGCGAAACGCCTGGAGCTGGTAGCGGAAGTAGGGGAAGTCAAAAGCCACTACGGTTTACCGGTTTACGTACCTGAGCGTGAGGCGGCAATGCTGGCCTCTCGCCGCCAGGAAGCGGAAAGCCTCGGCGTGCCGCCAGATTTGATCGAAGACGTGCTGCGCCGGGTGATGCGCGAATCCTACACCAGTGAGAACGATAAAGGCTTCAAAACGCTGTGCCCACAGCTGCGTCCTATCGTCATTATTGGCGGTAATGGCCAGATGGGCCGCCTGTTTAACCGGCTGCTGACGCTGTCGGGTTATCAGGTCAAGGTATTGGATCAAGAGGATTGGCCGCAGGCGGATAGCCTGCTGGCGGATGCCGGTATGGTGATTGTCAGCGTACCGATCCATATCACCGAGCAGGTGATCGCCCAACTGCCGCCGCTGCCGCAGGACTGTATTCTGGTCGATCTGGCTTCGGTGAAGAACCGGCCATTACAAGCGATGCTGGCCGTACATGGCGGCCCGGTACTGGGGTTGCACCCAATGTTTGGCCCGGATGTTGGCAGCGTGGCCAAACAGGTGGTGGTGTACTGCGATGGCCGTCAGCCGGAGGCCTACCAGTGGCTGCTGGAGCAGTTGCAGGTTTGGGGCGCGCGTTTGCATCGTATCAGCGCCGTCGAACACGATCAGAACATGGCCTTTATCCAGGCGCTGCGCCACTTTGCTACTTTTGCTTACGGCCTGCATCTGGCCGAAGAGAACGTACAGCTGGAACAGTTGCTGGCGCTCTCTTCGCCGATCTATCGGCTGGAGCTGGCGATGGTGGGGCGGCTATTTGCTCAGGATCCGCAGCTGTACGCCGATATCATCATGTCTTCGGAAGACAATATTCATCTGATCAAACGCTACTATCAGCGCTTTGGTGAGGCGATCAAGCTGCTTGAGCAGGGCGACAAACAAGCCTTTATTCAAAGCTTCCAGAAGGTGGAGCACTGGTTTGGTGATTATGCCCAGCGCTTCCTGGTTGAGAGCCGTTCCTTGCTGCGCCAGGCGAACGATAGCCGTCAATAGATGAAAAAGGGTTCGGCATAGCCGAACCCTTTTTGCGACTTAAGACGGATTGACCGGCACCACGTTTTCGCTTGGATAGCAGCCCAGCACTTTCAGCGAGCGGGTAATCGGTGTCAGCCCTTTCAACGCCTTCTCCATCGCGACAGAACGCAGGTTAGCCTGCACATCAATGTAAAACATCTCTTCCCATGGGTTACCGTTGATCGGGCGTGATTCCAGCTTGGTCATGATGATGCCATTGTCACGTAGCACCAACAGGGCTTCCACCAGAGCACCGGATTGTTGACCGGTGGCCATGATCAGCGTGGTTTTGGCAGGAACCTGCTCGGAAACCTCAATTGCCTTACGCGCCAGAATAATGAAGCGAGTGATGTTCTGCTGCTGATTAGCCAGGTTATGTTCCAGCACTTGCAGATTATACAGCGCCCCCCCGGCCTCGCTGCCTAACGCCGCAGCTTTTGGCGAGTTCAGCTTGGCGACCTTCTCCATCGCGGCGGCGGTGCTTTCGCAATACTCAATCTTCCAGTGGGGATAGCGGTTCAAATACTGGCTGCACTGCTGGAAAGGTTGCGGGTGGCTATAAACGGTTTCGATCTGCTGCAGATCGGTGTCGCTGGCTACCAGCACGCAGTGATCGATCGGCAAGGTTAGTTCACCCACGATCGACAGGCTGGTATGTTGCAGCAGGTCGTACACATCGTTGATAGAACCGGAGCTAGTGTTCTCGATCGGCAAAATGGCGTAATCCGCCTGGCCGGTTTCCACCTGGGTAAAGATGTCCTGGAATTTCTGACAGCCGCATTCGATGAGCTGATCGAAATGGCGAGCGGCGTACTGGCGTGCGGCCAGATGTGAGTAAGAGCCTTTTGGCCCCAGGAAGGCAATGCGCGCGGAATGTTGGCTAGTCTGGTTAAGCTGGTGCTGCAACAGAGCCTGCTGAGTCAGCACAGAGTCTTCGATAATCAGCTGGAACAGGCGGGTGACGTAAAAACCATCGAGGTCATAAGGTTTGGCCGCGCTGATCAAGGCGTCCAACAGATCGCGCTCACGCTCTTTATCGCGGATCGGGCGGTGCGAATGCAGTTTGGTTTTGCCCACCTCCACCGCCAGTTCACGGCGCTCTGCCAGCAGGGCCAGCAATTTCATATCCAGTGCGCTGATGCGTTCGCGCAGCACGAGTAATGGGTTATCAGTCATAATCAGCTTTGCCTTGTATTCTTATGTTCCCGTCGTCTTGCAAGCCGCAGCTTGAAGCCCAGCGGGGCGGGTTATCAAATAGCCATAAAAAAAGCCCCCTGTTTGAGGAGGCTTGGTTGTTCGTCTTCGCATTCTTTCTCACACGACGAAACGCCTCCCAATCAGGGGAAGGTAAAAAAGAATGCGAAGAAAAACGGTTTACGGCTCATGGCGTTCCAAAATGTGTGTAAATCAGGGTGTAAAGTAACCGCTGGCTTTTCATTGTGTCAATAGAAACCGGCAGACAAAAAACGCGCCCTCGGGCGCGTTTGATGTGAAACAATCACTTGCAGAGTTATTCCTCTTCTTCCTGCGTGATTACCGGAGCCAGGTCTTTCACGCTGGCATAAGCGCGGCGTGCCTCGCTCTTGTGTTGTACCTTGTTCAACTGACGCTCAAGTTTGGCAATCAGGTCATTAACGGCGGTATACATGTCTTCATGTTTGGCGCTGGCAACCAGCGGACCGTTAGGCGTGGTAATGGTGGCGTCGACGGCAAACCCTTTAGGTTCTTTAGATAAGACAATGTGTGGGTTGATCAGCTGCGCCTGCCACTTTTCCAGTTTACTGAGACGGTCTTCGACATGATTACGGATTGCGGGGGTGATATCCATTTGTTTGCTGGTAATGTTGAGTGTCATATAACTTACCTCTCTGTCTTTCCGTCTTGGATAGATTCAGCATACCGCTCTTTTTGCCGAAATGCGTGATGTAAAACACAAATTTTTGTCACTTTTTGCAAAGTTAGTTCAATCTGTGATTTAGCGTCTGAAACCGCCATCTAACGCTTGAGTCTTGGCAGCAGAACGCGCATTATCGATAGGTTAACCGGTGGTAAAGCCTTGCTAACACCGTGTTTTTGCTTGTGTATTTATCCTGAAAATGGCTGAATTTACAGCAAATGAAAACGGCAGCCGAAGCTGCCGTTTTGTTTTTGTGCAAATCTCAAATACTTAAGACGCGTTGGCGGCGATGATTTTTGCTACCTTGTCGGCTTGAGCATTCAATTGCAACTGGCGATAGGCGTTTTCCATCAGCGGCAGCGCATCGCGGGTCGCTTTGGTGTCCGGGAATTCACGCATCATCTGCTCAACACGATTAACTACCGCGACGTAAGCGCCACGTTTAGTGTAGTATTCCGCCACTGAGAGCTCGTACTTGGATAGACGGTCCTTCAGGAATACCAGACGCTTGTAGGCATCGGTCGCGTATTGGCTGTTCGGATACTGCTGGATCAGCTGGCTGAAGTCGCGGAATGCGGCGCGGGCATGCTGTGGATCGCGGTCAGAACGGTCAACCCCGAAGAAGCCTTGCAGCGCACTGTCATCCAACGCCATATCCGTCAGACCGCGCATGTACATGACGTAGTCAATGTTCGGATGCGTTGGGTTCAGACGCATAAAGCGATCGATAGAGGCCTGTGCCAAAGGTAAATCGGCAGATTTATAGTAGGCATAGATCAGATCCAATTGGACCTGCTGAGAGTACGGCCCGAATGGATAGCGGTTATCTAACGCTTCGAGTTGCGTAATCGCGCCCTTAAAGTTACCGTCCTGCAGTTTTTGCTGGGCAGTAGCATAGATTTCCGAAGGCGGGTTGTCGGGAACCGCATCCTTGGATGTGGAGCAACCTGCCAGCGCCAGGCTCAACGTGGCTGCCGCCACCAGATATTTCATACGCGTCATGACGTTTAGATTATCCTCAGGGTGTTATTCCGGGAGACTGTCCGTTAAGCTCCCGACAAAAGACCAGTTACAATAGCACATTATATTAAACGGCATCGCCGTGAAAACCCAACGTTAACGAAGAAGCTGCATATGGCACAACAAGTACAACTCACCGCAACGGTGGCCGAAACTCAACTCGGACAACGTTTAGATCAGGCTTTGGCCGAATTGTTCCCTGATTATTCAAGATCTCGCATAAAAGAATGGATCCTGGAAGACAGGGTACAGGTCAATGGCAAAACGATAAACAAGCCGAAAGAGAAGGTACTGGGGGGAGAGACGGTCGCCATTGATGCACAGATTGAAGAGGAGGCCCGTTGGGAACCGCAAGACATCCCGCTGGATATCGTCTATGAAGACGCCGATATTCTGGTGATCAACAAGCCTCGCGGTCTGGTGGTGCACCCAGGTGCGGGTAACCCGGATGGGACGGTGCTTAATGCATTGTTACATTATTTCCCGGAGATTGCCGACGTACCGCGTGCCGGTATCGTTCACCGCCTGGACAAAGATACCACCGGCCTGATGGTGGTTGCCAAGACCGTTCCGGCGCAAACCCGTCTGGTAGAGGCATTGCAGGAGCGTGAGATCACCCGTGAATATGAAGCGGTGGCGATCGGCACCATGACCGCGGGTGGCACGGTGGAGCAACCTATTGCCCGCCACTCCACCAAACGTACTCACATGGCCGTTCACCCAATGGGCAAACCTGCGGTGACTCATTACCGCATTATGGAACATTTCCGCGCCCATACCCGTTTGCGTTTGCGCCTTGAAACCGGCCGTACGCACCAGATCCGTGTGCATATGGCGTATATCGACCATCCGCTGGTGGGCGATCAACTCTACGGTGGCCGTCCACGTCCGCCAAAAGGGGCATCAGAGGCCTTCATCAACACGTTGCGCGGCTTTGACCGTCAGGCGCTGCACGCAACCATGTTGCGCCTGTATCATCCGATCAGCGGTATCCAGATGGAATGGCATGCGCCAATCCCACAGGATATGGTCGATCTGATCAACGCGCTGAAGCTCGATACCGAAGAATTCAAAGATCAGATGGATTGGTAATGAGTTCGCTGACTGTACCCGATTGGCCGCTGCCTGCAGGGGTAACAGCCTGCAGCTCCACTCGTCATGGCGGTGTCAGCCTTCCTCCCTATGACTCGTTGAACCTGGGTGAGCATGTCGGGGATGATGCGCAAGTCGTGGCGCGTAACCGCCAATGCCTGGTAACGGCGGCTGGCTTGCCGCAGATGCCGCTGTGGCTGGAGCAGGTACATGGTACTCGTGTGCTGACGCTGGATGGTCAAACGCCTGAAGATTTGCGCGCCGATGCGGTTTACAGCAATGTGGCCGGGTTGGTCTGCGCGGTGATGACGGCGGATTGCCTGCCGGTACTGTTTGCTTCACAAGCGGGTGATGAAGTTGCCGCCGCACATGCCGGTTGGCGTGGCTTATGTCATGGCGTGCTGGAAAATACCGTGGCGCGCTTTGCTGCCGCACCAGAAAACATCACTGCCTGGCTCGGGCCGGCTATCGGCCCAACCCGGTTCGAAGTTGGGGGCGAAGTGCGTGCAGCATTTATGGATATTGATAGCGCCGCCGCTGCCGCTTTTACTCCCCATGGTGAAAAATTCCTCGCAGACCTCTATCTTTTGGCTCGCCAGCGCCTTCAACGTGCTGGTATTTTCGCCATTTATGGCGGTAATCGTTGCACAATGAACGAAATGAGTCATTTTTTCTCCTATCGGCGCGACGGAACAACCGGACGTATGGCAAGTTTGATCTGGGTGAGATAACCTACTGCCCTAGGACGATCCACTGATGCATGACGTTGTACTCATAATATAGTGTCGAGATAACCTTGAAAATTTGAGGGATGACCTCATTTAATCTCCAGTAGCAATTTTGACCTACATTGGAGGTGTTATGCGTCTGGATCGTCTTACTAACAAATTCCAGCTTGCCCTCGCCGATGCCCAATCTTTGGCCCTTGGGCGCGACAATCAATTTATTGAACCGTTACATCTGATGAGCGCCCTGCTCAATCAGGATGGGGGCACGGTTCGCCCATTACTGACTTCTGCCGGGATTGATGCTGCGCGAGTGCGTACCGACATCGATCAGGCATTGTCTCGTCTGCCACAGGTTGAAGGTACCGGTGGGGATGTTCAACCCTCACATGAACTGGTACGCGTCCTCAACCTTTGCGACAAGCTGGCGCAAAAGCGGGCAGACAAGTTTATTTCATCCGAGCTGTTTGTGCTGGCGGTGCTTGAAGATCGCGGTAATTTGACCGATCTGCTGAAAGCGGCCGGTGCCACAGCGGACAAAATAGCCAAAGCCATTGAGCAAATGCGGGGAGGAGACAGCGTGGATGACCAAGGTGCTGAAGATCAGCGTCAGGCTCTGAAAAAATACACTATCGATCTCACTGAGCGTGCAGAACAGGGCAAGCTTGATCCGGTGATTGGCCGTGATGAAGAGATCCGCCGCACCATTCAGGTGCTGCAACGCCGTACCAAAAACAACCCGGTACTGATTGGTGAGCCTGGTGTCGGTAAAACCGCCATCGTTGAAGGCTTGGCTCAGCGTATTATCAACGGTGAAGTTCCCGAAGGGCTGAAGCATAAACGCGTGCTTTCCCTGGATATGGGCGCGTTGATTGCCGGGGCGAAATACCGGGGCGAATTTGAAGAACGTCTGAAGGCGGTGCTGAGCGATCTTTCCAAACAGGAAGGCAGCGTCATCCTGTTCATCGATGAGCTGCATACCATGGTGGGTGCCGGTAAAGCCGATGGCGCGATGGATGCTGGCAACATGCTCAAACCCGCGCTTGCCCGTGGGGAACTGCACTGCGTAGGGGCGACCACGCTAAACGAGTATCGCCAATATATAGAGAAGGATGCTGCGCTGGAGCGCCGCTTCCAGAAAGTCTATGTCGCGGAACCGAGCGTGGAAGACACCATCGCCATCCTGCGTGGCCTGAAAGAACGCTATGAGCTGCATCACCACGTGCAGATCACGGACCCGGCGATCGTAGCGGCGGCAACGCTGTCGCACCGCTATGTTTCCGACCGTCAGTTGCCGGATAAGGCCATCGACCTGATCGATGAGGCCGCCTCCAGCATTCGTATGCAGATGGACTCTAAACCGGAATCGCTCGATCGCCTGGAGCGCCGCATCATCCAGTTGAAACTGGAAGAGCAGGCACTGAACAAGGAATCGGATGACGCCAGCAAGAAACGCCTGGAAATGCTGAGTAGCGAGCTGGAGCAGAAAGAGCGCGAATACTCAGAGCTGGAAGAAGAGTGGAAAGCGGAAAAGGCTTCGCTGTCTGGTACCCAGAATATCAAGGCGGAACTGGAACAGGCCAAGATCACGCTGGAGCAGGCGCGCCGCGTAGGTGACCTTGGGCGCATGTCTGAACTGCAGTATGGCAAAATCCCTGAGCTGGAAAAACAGCTTGAGGCGGCTACGCAGGCAGAAGGCAAGACCATGAAGCTGCTACGTAACCGCGTTACCGACGCCGAAATCGCTGAAGTATTGGCGAAAGCGACCGGTATCCCGGTGGCCAGAATGCTGGAAGGTGAGCGCGACAAACTGCTGCGTCTTGAGCAGGAGCTGCACTCACGGGTGATTGGCCAGGATGAAGCGGTGAACGCGGTGTCCAATGCTATTCGCCGTAGCCGTGCCGGTCTTTCCGATCCTAACCGGCCGATCGGTTCATTCCTGTTCCTGGGGCCTACCGGGGTGGGTAAAACCGAACTGTGTAAGGCGTTGGCTGGGTTTCTGTTCGACAGTGATGACGCGATGGTGCGTATCGACATGTCCGAGTTTATGGAGAAACACTCCGTATCGCGGCTGGTGGGTGCACCTCCGGGTTATGTCGGTTATGAAGAGGGCGGTTATCTGACAGAAGCGGTGCGCCGTCGTCCGTATTCCGTGATCCTGCTGGATGAAGTGGAAAAAGCGCACCCAGACGTGTTCAACATCCTGTTGCAGGTGTTGGATGACGGACGTCTGACAGACGGACAAGGTCGTACCGTTGATTTCCGTAATACCGTGGTGATCATGACCTCTAACCTGGGTTCCGATCTGATCCAGGAGCATTTCGGTCAGATGAGCTATCCACAGATGAAGGAATCGGTCATGGAGATGGTGAGTCAACATTTCCGTCCGGAATTCATCAACCGTATCGACGAAGTGGTGGTGTTCCATCCGCTCGGCCAGAAACATATCGCGCAGATTGCCAAGATCCAGTTGGCACGTCTGTACCAGCGTCTGGAAGAGCGCGGCTACGAAGTCAGCATCACGGAACCGGCTTTGGAGCTGTTGGGCAAAACGGGTTACGACCCTGTGTATGGTGCGCGGCCGTTGAAACGCGCTATCCAGCAGGAAATCGAAAACCCGCTGGCACAGCAAATCTTGTCTGGCAAGTTGATCCCAGGCAAACCGGTGACGCTGGACGTGGAAAACGACCATATCGTTGCCAAGCAATAAAAGTAGCTGTTGGTAGCTATATAGAAGGGGGCGGTTTTTACCGCCCCCTTTTCTTTGGCTTTAGCCTGGTTGACGGGTTTTCTTCGAGCAAAACTCTTAAAACCTTCCTTTTTTGCTCAATAAATACCCATAAGTGACGTTTTGGCTGGTTTTTTGAACGCTTGAAAAGTTTTTTGAATTTAGGGGTTGCGCCCTTCTGAGAACTCCCTATAATGCGCCTCCACTGACCGGGAACAACGACGAAGCAGTCGCCCAGCCAGGAAGAAGCAACCCGGTGAAAACACCGCGTCTCGTAAGAGAAAAAGGTTGACTCTTCAGCGG
>NZ_JAELTL010000225.1:0-384 GCF_016428815.1 Serratia sp. ASV30
GATTCACCTTCTATTGTCCTGACAGTAAATGATCCCAAAAGCTTTACATTAACTAAAGATGGCGATGAGATCGCTAAAGGTGAAACGGGACGTTTACTACAGAAAGATGGTGTTTCGATATTAGTTAGCGACATTCAGGCTGCTTCTGGAACCGAATTCAAGATATCCAAAATAAGCGAGTTGAGCGCGATTAATAAGATATTGGATGTGTTTGATGTTTCTGATAAAGGGAAAAATACCGGGGTGCTAGGTCTTACATTGGCTGGTGAAGACCCGTTTTTGATTAAGAATATTCTTGATTCCATAACAAATAACTATCTGCAACAGAATGTTGCAAGAACTGTCTCTTATACACATCTGACGCTGCCGACGATGCCAACTGGG
>NZ_JAELTL010000226.1:0-382 GCF_016428815.1 Serratia sp. ASV30
CGGCAGCGTCAGATGTGTATAAGAGACAGACATTGAAAAGCTGTGGTAATTCGTCAAGGCTTGTTTTACGTATGAAACTTCCTACACGTGTTATACGCGGATCATTTTTTAATTTAAAATCTTTATCCCATTCAGCTCTAGCTTCTGGATCGGTAGCCAAAAGTTGCTGTAATACCTCGGCTGAGTTGGTCACCATTGAACGGAATTTCAAACACTTAAATTTATGACCATCTCTACCTATACGTTCATGCCCATAAATGGCATTCCCACCATCTTTGGAGACCAGGTAAACTAAAACGATAAGAATCGGGGAAAGTAAAGTAATGATAACTGCCGATCCTATGAGGTCAAAAGATCGTTTAAGGAATCGAGAGGTTCTTTT
>NZ_JAELTL010000227.1:0-374 GCF_016428815.1 Serratia sp. ASV30
CCCCCCCCCCCCCCCCCCCCCCCCCCCCCCCCCCCCCCCCCCCCCCCCCCCCACCCCCCCGCCACCCCCGACCCCTCCACCCAGTTGGCATCGTCGGCAGCGTCAGATGTGTATAAGAGACAGAGATCAACTGACGACGCGCAACAAAGAATCGGCGCAAAAAAACCAGCAGGCGTTGGCGAAGCTGCAAGAACAGTTGTCTGCCCAGACCAAAGAGCGTGAGCAAAAGGCCCTGCAGGTAACCGGGCTCGTATACACATCTCCGAGCCCACGAGACAGGAGGTATCATCGCGTATGCCGGAGTCGGCTTGAAAAAGGGGGGGTGGGGGGGGGGGGGGGGGGGGGGGGGGGGGGGGGGGGGGGGGGGGGGGGGG
>NZ_JAELTL010000228.1:0-381 GCF_016428815.1 Serratia sp. ASV30
CCCCCCCCCCCCCCCCCCCCCCCCCCCCCCCCCCCCCCCCCCCCCCCCCCCCCCCCTCACCGCCCCGCCCACCACCGAGATCTACACCCAGTTGGCATCGTCGGCAGCGTCAGATGTGTATAAGAGACAGGGCTGGCCAAACGCAGTATGCCGTGCGGGACTCAAGTGGTCACCACCGAGCCCTTGGCTCCAGTTTATCGCCCAGATAGGCATTCCCGGCTACGATCACGTAACGAGCGGTGACTTGGCCGCTGTCTCTTATACACATCTCCGAGCCCACGAGACAGGAGGTATCATCTCGTTTGCCGTCGTGGGGGTGATGAGGGGGGGGGGGGGGGGGGGGGGGGGGGGGGGGGGGGGGGGGGGGGGGGGGGGGGGGGG
>NZ_JAELTL010000229.1:0-379 GCF_016428815.1 Serratia sp. ASV30
TCGCTTGAGAGCGGCAACTCAGTATTGTTTCAGGTTTCTTATTACCGACTTTCCAGTAGCCTATCATTATCGCAATGATGCCACACAGTAGTGCCCAGGTAGGCCAGCGAATTTTCATTTAGGCACCATTGAGTAAAAATAGTAATTGTAACAAAAATCGGTTATTTTTTTATCAAAATTGCAAATAGAGAAGAACGCGCGATTATTACCTTCAAGCGTTTCGCGTAAACCATGTTCATCTTGCACATACATCAATAAAATATCATCAGGCGCGCAACGCTTACTTTGCGACTGTAAAAAGTATTCGGCATAATGCCGATATTTATCTTTTTGGTCGTCATCAAGGGCATAAACAGAATAAGTCCTACATCCTGCTACC
>NZ_JAELTL010000230.1:0-379 GCF_016428815.1 Serratia sp. ASV30
GTTTGTTAGTTCCACATCTTAGCATAATAAAATCTATTCACATTGATTTTTGCAGTGCTAAATACTTCAATAAACATCCATTTAAAGTGATTTTTAAAATTAAGTATGGATGGATTGAAAGTTGGAAAAGATAAAAAATCTTCAACGTCCCCTGGAGGGGGCTCAAGAGAAAGATTAGATAAAATATACTAATGGTATCGAAAATAGTGTTATCTATTGTATATTTAATGCCTGTTTAATGTGGGGCCTCAAGCTATAATGTGCTCTCATACAACTCTCGTTATGACTGACTTGCAGTCGTGAGATAATAGTTGTAAAGACCATTTAGGTAGTCGTCATCTTACCTCTATAGTGACCCAATCACCCTTTCCTACAGTAC
>NZ_JAELTL010000231.1:0-372 GCF_016428815.1 Serratia sp. ASV30
CACTGGTGTTCGGGTTGTCATGCCAATGGCACTGCCCGGTAGCTAAGTGCGGAAAAGATAAGCGCTGAAAGCATCTAAGCGCGAAACTTGCCTCGAGATGAGTCTTCCCTGGGCCTTTAAGGCCCCTGAAGGAACGTTTAAGACTAAGACGTTGATAGGCTGGGTGTGTAAGTGCAGCGATGCATTGAGCTAACCAGTACTAATGATCCGTGAGGCTTAACCTTACAACACCAAAGGTGTTTTAGAGAGATTGAAGTAGATTTTCAGCGAAGTTCCGAGATTGGTTTCGATGGCGACACGAGAGTGACGCGGTTGGAATGAAACAGAATTTGCCTGGCGGCAATAGCGCGGTGGTCCCACCTGACCCCATGC
>NZ_JAELTL010000023.1:0-77034 GCF_016428815.1 Serratia sp. ASV30
CCCCCCCCCCCCCCCCCCCCCCCCCCCCCCCCCCCCCCCCCCCCCCCCCCCCCCCCCCCCCCCCCCCCCCCCCCCCCCCCCCCCCCCCCCCCCCCCCCCCCCCCCCCCCCCCCCCCCCCCCCCCTTACTGATCCGGCGACCACCGAGATCTACACCCAGTTGGCATCGTCGGCAGCGTCAGATGTGTATAAGAGACAGAGGCGGTTCTCGATGTCTCTTATGTAAAAGATCTTATCACAGTTATACCTATAAAAGAAAAACTGCCTGATGCCCTATATGTTCTGATTCATAAACAACAACATGGGTTGACCCCGCTGGCTAAACAACTGATGGATGAAGTCAAAGCGGCATGTTTAAAACTTCTCTCTGAGGAGAATTGATACTACGGAAGATTGTTCCCAAGAAGATGCGACCTAATTTGATCGCACCTTCCTTAACCAGACAGAGTCCTTATAGTGGGAAACGTAATATGGCGTTAAGATCGGCACCGGAAGGTAAATCGTCGCTGCGTACTGCTAAAACTCTTGCACCGGTCGCCATCGCTCTTTTGGCAATCTCATCAATTAAATCGTAGGTGTCATCCTCATCGTGGTCACTGAAAGTGATTAATCCCTGCTCATCAATGGTGCCTTTCAGCTTGCAGTCGAGGTTAATCAGTAACAAATCAATGGCGCCGAATGTGGCTGCTCTTGCCGCATCTGAAAGATCCTGAGTGCCCCGGCGTTCTCCTAAGCGCGTTTCAAAGCGCGAGGCTAACGCGTTCAATTGCTCCTGATAATAGTTATCCATTAACGGCCGCACCAACGTTACCAATTCAGATGTACCAAGGTGCTCTGCATTTTTGAACAGCGTTTCATCTGCCAGGTTAGCCAACGAGTTTGTTGAACGGTAGATTGAGGCCAGCGGCTCGGTACTGACAAGGAGCAGCGGAGAATCATGTCTGGCAAACAGTGGACGTAACGCCTGGTCAATTTTGCGAGTATATTGCGCGAGTCGCACTTTATGATGTGTCGCTCCATGATGGTGGTCATTCAATGCTGCATCCCCCATAGCATCCTTCATGGAGGTGGGCATCTCTGGCACTGTCATCTCTTCTGCGGGAGCATCAGCAAAAAACTCGATCAGGCGCGTCTGGTTTTCAGAGAGTGCAAGGATGTAGGCCGAATGTGGGAAGGTTAACGCACGCAGTAGTGGTTTAAGGTAGAAACGTTTGCCCACCTCTAGTCGATTGGATAGCTCATTTGCCAGCCGGTAAGTTCGGATACTGTCTGGTGTTGCAAGCACCGCCAGGCTGCGTGCATGCAGGTCCCAAAATGACTCATCTTCCAACACAGAACAAAGCTGTTCTTCCAACAGGGCAACACGGCGTTTATCCAGGCCGCTGTCTGCAACCTGCAACAGCGCCTCCTTGATGAAGTTACCAAGTTGAATTTTACTGGCCTCTAAGTGCTGACGTAGAGGCGAGGTTTCAAGATAAATCGAGATACAAGCATCCGCATGAATATCAGCTAAATAGGCATATTCTTCACGGCTAGGGATATCAACATAAAGCATGTGCACCTCGCAGAATGACAATATTATTTAGGTGGTACGGCTTCCTTGGGGGCTTTCCGCTAACATTTTGGTGAGAGCCTTAAGCAGACAAACAGCCCGTACCTTAACAATAGTTGCTTCCTTGATGACCGGGGGACAATCAGGTGTTTTTTTATGCTGTTTTAATGAGGTACGCGTAAAGCGGATCACTTGATGTCATTTCTGTCACAACTCAGAAAAGTAGTTGGGAGGAACGAGGAAAAGCATGTTGCCGTCGTCTGCGAGCTTACAGGGCTTGTATTACGGTTTGGCTGCACGGATTTTTTTGCGTCAGTGAGATCCACTGACAGGCCTCCTGGGGCTGAGGTTCCGAGGCTGACGCAGTCGGCAGGGCACTAATGAGGTCCAACCAAACATAGAGTCACAGGTTAAATTTCCCGACCCAAGGGCTATTCCGGTCGTTTGACCACAGTTGTAACAGCATTTCCTTGAATCGTTCTGCTGCCGGGCTAAGTGAGGCCTCACGGCGTTGAATCAAACCGAGTGTTCTTCTCACCACCGGTTCAATCAAGGGGCGGCTCACCAAGGTAGGGTGGTCATCTTTGGGCATGGCCAGGCTGGGAAGTGCTGCAATCCCCAAGCCCGCCTCAACCAGCCCCAACGAGGTAGAAAGATGGCGAACTTCGTAAAACCAATTCGGATCCCACTTGGTATTCTCCAGGGCTTTCTCAATGAGAAGGCGATTACCGCTTGAGCGTCTCACACCAATAAGTGGATACCCATCCAATTCCTCCCACATCACCAATGGCTTTTGAGCCAAAGGATGGTCTCGTCGACAAGCCAGCACAAAGGGCTCATTAACTAACGGCATAAATTCAACGTTGGGATGTGTGACATTGATCATGTTAATGCCGAAGTCAGCATCGCCATTTAGCACCGCTTCTAGGCAATTATTTGTACCGTGCTCAAGGATCCGCACACGAATATTTGGATAAGAGGCATTGTAGTCACGAATAACGGTGGGCAGGAAATAGAATGCTGCAGTAGGCAGACAAGATAACGTGACTTTCCCAACCTGGTGCGAGGCCATCTCTTTAATATTCAACACTGAATTTTCAAATAAATTTAGCAAATTCCGTGCATTAGGTAAAAAGCTCTTTCCGACAGCGGTCAGACTGACCCGGCGAGTCGAACGTTCAAACAGCGGCGTACCCAGGCTCTCTTCCAGCTTTTTAATTCTGCGCGTCAGCGCGGGTTGAGTGACGTTCAGCACCTCAGCTGCCTTGGTAAAGCAACAAAATTCTGCAACTTTTACAAAAGCTTGGATCCCTTGTAGCTCATGCTGCATAGCGTAATCCTAAATGAAGAAAGAGGCCTGTTTAACCACAATGATAGCATCGGTATTAATGTCAAAATCGAATCAATCTCCCGATTTTCGGCATTAGAGTAATTGATCACCTTATGGGAATCTTGTGTCATCAAAAGTTGTTCACTGCCGAGATGATTAATTATGTTGCAGATCCCTTGTGTGCTCATGCGTGGAGGGACCTCTAAAGGTCCCGTATTATTGGCCAGTGATTTACCTCAGGAACGTGAAGCAAGAGATGAAATACTCTTGTCCTTGATGGGGGCCGGTCATGAACTTGAAATCGATGGTATCGGTGGTGGAAGCCCGCAAACCAGTAAGGTGGCGATAGTGAGCCCATCGACCAGCGCTGATGCTGATATCGATTATCTGTTTGCACAGGTGATGGTAAAAGAGCGGCATGTGGATACCACGCCAAACTGCGGCAATATGCTGTGTGCCGTTGGGCCTTTTGCTATTGAAAAGGGGTTGGTGGTTGCTACCGATCCCGTGACCCGGGTGCGAATTCGTAATCTCAATACCGGCACCCTGATCGATGCTGATATTCAGACCCCTGATAAGATTGTGACCTACGAAGGCGATACCACGATCGATGGCGTACCAGGTAGTGCGGCACCGGTTGGGCTGACTTTCTTGAATTCTGCTGGCTCCAAAACGGGTAAATTACTCCCGACAGGTAAGGTCATCGATGTTATTGAGGGTATCGGTGTGACTTGCATTGATATGGCTATGCCCATGGTATTAATCAACGCCTGCGATTTAGGTAAGCGTGGTGACGAATCGCCACAGGCTTTAGACGCGGATAAAAATTTTCTTCAGATGCTCGAAAGCATCAGATTAAAAGCCGGTTTGGCCATGGGGTTAGGCGATGTCAGTAAAAAGGTGATACCTAAGCCGGTATTAGTAAGCGAGGCCAGCGCGGGGGGTACCTTAAAAGTCCGTTATTTTATGCCCCATAATTGTCATAAATCATTAGCCATTACGGGATCAGTAGGCATTGCTACCGCTTGCCTAATGCCAGGGAGTATAGCCAATCAATTCGTTGACCAACCGGCGGGTGACTTTCTCGAACACGTCGTCATTGAGCACCCCAGCGGAAAAATTGATATCTCTTTAGTTAAAACAGGTAGTGAAATGGAAAGTGTTCGCGCCTCAGTGATAAGGACTGCCCGGAAATTATTTGTTGGCAATGTGTGTGTGGCTGAAGGGGATTTAGAAACGGAAGGCGTTTATTGATTTCGTATTACCTCAATGATTAGACATGTTTTATTTAACTGTGACTTATCTCTCTGTACCTACACTCAATATAACTATGAGGTCATAATGACTGTGTCCAAATCGGCTGATCTGCCAGGAAAAGGCAGTGGTGTTAGTGCCAGAAATTATTATCGCGTAATATTGGCCCTGGCTATCTCAGGGTTGGCTGAACTAGCCTCTTTATTTTTTATACAACCTCTGCTTCCTCGTTTAGCCATTGAGTATGACGTTGCCGTTAGCCATGTCAGTATTATTCTTTCCGCGGAGACCGCGTTACTGGCGATAGGCTTGCTATTTACCGGCACGCTCTCAGACCGATTTGGACGGAAACGGTTAATTATAGTATCGCTGTTTACCGGGGGCGTACTCACTCTCCTATGTCCCCTCGTTGAATCCTGGGCGTTGTTGGTGATGCTACGCGGTGTTATTGGGCTGGCGCTCAGCGGTATAGCGGCAGCGGCGACCGCTTATATCAGTGAGGAGGTCGCTCCGGTCGTGGCTGGGGTGGTCACCGGATACTTTGTATTTGGTAACTCGATAGGCGGTATGTCAGGACGTGTTTTGGCCAGCCAACTCATTGACTATGTCTCCATCGACATCATCTTCTACGGCTTTGCCGTGCTTTTGATGATGGTCTCGCTGATGGTATATTTTGTCTTGCCGGAGTCCCAAAAATTCCAGGCATCAAAAAATATTAATTTTACCCGTGTTCTGAAAGAAGGCGCACAGCACTTTAAAAATAAAAAATTGGCGCTAATGTTTGTCGTCAGTTTTATTATTTTCGGTGTGTTTACCTCTTTGTATAACTATCTTGCCTTCTTCTTGGCTAAAGAACCGTTTAATGTATCACATGCGCAAGCTGGATTGATTTCATTCAGTTTTGCTTTGAGTTTCTTCACCGCACCACAGGCAGGGCGTTTATCAGCGAAGTTCGGTGGAATGAAAGTATTGGCTGGCCTTTTCGTGATGATGATTGTCGGGATGTTGCTGACGTTGACACAAAATACCGCCGTATTCATTGTTGGCGCAGTCATTTTTACCGGATGCTTCTTCGGTTGTCACTCTATCGGCTTAAGCTGGGTGAGTAAAAATGCGACCCATTCTCGCGGGCAAGCAACGGGGTTATACTTGTTCTTCTACTATATGGGCGGCTCGGTAATCGGTTATTGCAATGGACAGGTTTTTGCCACATTCGGCTGGCCTGGGATGACCGGGTTCATTATCGCCTTGCTAGGGGTTGGGATTGTGGTGGCCAATTATTTAGGTGCGGTAGGTAACATCCTACTCGTCCCCGCCAAGAGTAATAAGTAGCCCCATATTTAAGCAGTGAATTACTATTGCCGGCAATGAGCATTTTTATTGCTGGCCCAGGAAAATCCAATAGGCCCTTTTATGAAACTCGCAAGCTATAGCCACGGTGGTCAAAAAAGTTACGGTATTTATACTCCCAACGGCATTATCGATCTGGGGGATAGAATTGGTGCGCGCTACCCCACTTTGAAATCATTATTGGAAGGTGATGCTCTTGCATTGGCTCGTGAATTTATCCGTTGCCAGCCTGATGTTTCGCTCGATGATCTTACCTTCCTACCGGTAATTGAACAGCCAGGTAAAATCCTTTGTGTCGGTATGAATTATGCGGAGAAGCGTAAAGAGTTTAATGAACAGAACCCTGCGCCCACGTTATTCGTCCGCTTTGCCGACTCTCAAACCGGCCACGATACCGATGTTATCAAACCTTGGTTAACCAAGGAGTTTGATTACGAAGGTGAGTTGGCTGTCATTATTGGTAAATCAGGTGAGAACATTGGACGTGAGCAGGCTTTTGAGTATGTCGCGGGTTACAGCTGTTATATGGACGGCTCGGTACGTGACTGGCAGCACAGTTGGTATACCGCCGGTAAGAACTGGCGTAAAACCGGCTCTTTTGGGCCTTTTCTCACCACGGTCGATGAAATTCCCGATCCCCATGCTTTATCTATCCGTACCTATCTGAATGGCCACTTGGTGCAAGACGACCATACCAGCAGCATGATCTACAAAGTCGCTGAATTAATTGAGTACATCAGTACTTTCACCTTCCTCCGTCCAGGTGACGTCATCATCACTGGTTCGCCGGGTGGGGTTGGGAAAAAACGTAATCCTCCACTGTTTATGAAACCGGGGGATTGTATCGAAGTAGAGATTGAAAACATTGGTCATTTACGTAACTCAATTGTTGAAGCCAGTTCACGATGCAACATTCCTGCGTAATAAAACGGGCTCCAGAACATCAGCAGAGATGTCAAAAAGGTGGGAGTGACGTTATGGACGGCAGTCTGGGAGTGCCCTTGATGGATATCATTGACTCTGTTGAATTTGAAGTGATTTCAGTTACTGATGATGTCGTTTGGATCGGAGAGATACACTCGTTTTTACAGCATTGCCATCTCGGGGTAGATCGGGACATTGAGCTGTTTGTCATTGCCCGCAAGGGCAAAAACATCATCGCCTGTGCCGGTTTGGCGGGTAACACCATCAAGTGTGTGGCCGTGGATATTGCCTGGCGTGGGGAAAAGCTCAGCGTACGGATTGTCGAAGAGGTGGCTAAGCTGGCAGCACAGCGTGGCAACCTACACCTTTTCTTGTATACCCGCCCTGAAAATAAGGTTTTCTTCCGCGGATGCGGTTTTTTCCCGATAGCCGAGGTTCCAGGTATCAGCGTGTTGCTGGAAAACACGCCAGTGGGTATAGCCCGGTATCGCGCCTCGCTCCAGCCGTTCAGGCAACCGGGCAAGCGTATCGGCTGTATCGTGATGAATGCCAACCCCTTCACTCTTGGCCACCGCTATTTGGTAGAACAGGCACTGCAAGCCTGTGATTGGTTGCATATCTTTGTCGTAAGTGAGGATGTTTCACTGTTCCCGTTCGCGCAACGGTTGGAAATGGTACGCCAAGGCGTGGCCGACCTCAGTGGTCTCACGGTCCACCCCGGCACTTGTTACCTGATTTCACGGGCAACATTCCCCAGTTATTTCCTCAAAGAACAGAAGGTGGTTAACGAAACCTATTCAGCGATGGATCTGCTTGTTTTCCGCTGCTATATCGCGCCTGCGTTAGGGATCACTCACCGTTTTGTCGGCACGGAACCCCATTGCGTAGTCACAGCACAATATAACGATGCTATGCATTACTGGCTGGAAGACTCAGACAACACAGCCTCACGGGCAGTAAGCGTGGTGGAGATCGACCGTAAAACCACCATGAATGGCCGGGCGATTTCTGCTTCCGATGTACGCCAGCTATTACGCCAACACCAGGCAGAGGCTATTGAGGACATTGTGCCCAAGACCACGTTGCCCTATCTGCAACCCTATTGCTTACCGGTCTGTACATCATGAAATGCGTTCATCAACCGTCAATAAGGTTATCCATTTTACAAATGACTCGAGGCAGGAATTCATACCATGAAAATAACTAAGGCGGCTCTGGCCGGCACCTTTGAGTCCAGCGATTTGTTGGTCAAGGTGAGTCCGTCAGAGGGAGGGTTGGACATCGTCATTAACAGTGAAGTGTTCAAGCAGTTTGGTGAGCAGATAGCGGCAGTCGTGCACCAAACCCTGAAGGCGCTAGATGTCACGGATGGGCTGGTGATCATTGATGACAAAGGTGCACTGGATTGTGTTATCCGAGCCAGGGTTCAGTGTGCGGTGTTACGCGGTACACAGGAAGAGACGCTCAACTGGGAGGTGCTGTGATGAAAAAGCTGCGGCGAAGCATGTTATTTCTCCCCGGTTCAAATGCGGCCATGTTGTCGACTGCATTTGTGTATAAACCGGATTCAATCATGTTTGACCTGGAAGATGCGGTGTCTCTGCGGGAAAAAGACAGCGCCCGCATTTTGGTCTTTCATGCACTGCAACTCCCGATGTATCGCGACATTGAAACGGTGGTACGCATCAATCCGCTAAATACGCCATTTGGTTTGAAAGATTTGCAGGCAGCGGTTCGCGGCGGTGCTGATGTAATTCGTCTGCCAAAAACCGACAGCCCGGATGATATTTACCAACTGGAAAATGAAGTTGCCCGCATTGAAGAGTCCTGCGGTCGCCCTGTGGGATCAACCCGTTTGATGGCGGCGATTGAATCGGCGGTTGGCGTAATCAATGCGGTGGCAATTGCCCGCTCTTCTCCACGTCTGATGGGGATTGCTTTGGCCGCGTTTGATTATGTGATGGATATGCAAACTGAACGGGGTGATGGAACCGAGCTGTTCTATGCGCGTAACGCGGTGCTGCATGCGGCACGGGCGGCAGGAATTGATGCATTTGATGTGGTGTATTCCGATATCAATGATGAAGCGGGTTTCCTACGTGAGGTGGACCTGATCCGCCGAATGGGCTTTAACGGCAAATCTCTGATTAATCCCCGCCAGATAGAGTTGTTGCACAACGCCTACGCGCCGACACAGGAAGATGTGGATTACGCAGTGCGGGTGATTGCCGCTGCAGAAGAAGGTGAGCGTGCAGGTCTTGGAGTCATCTCACTGAATGGGAAAATGATTGATGCCCCGATCATTAATCATGCCCGCATCGTACTCGATCGCGCCCATGCATCAGGTGTGCGCCAATGATGAATAAACGGAACCAACGGGAAAAGTCGATGATTAATGTAATTGATTCATTGCGCCAGCACTGTGCCGATGAGCATCACTGGACGCTATTCAGTGGTGCTAACGCCCATACTCCTTACCTGGCCGATGCCCGTCAAAAGCATGAGCGCAAACTGTGTACCAGCCTGGAAGACGCCATTACCCGCAGTGTTTTGCGAGACGGTATGACCATCTCCTTTCATCATGGATTTCGTGAGGGTGATAAAGTCATCAATACCGTGGTGGACGCTCTGGCCAGGCAGGGGCTGAAAAACATTACCTTGGCTTCCAGCTCTCTGATGACCTGCAATGCGCCGCTGATCGAACATATTCGCAACGGCGTTATCAGCAAAATTTATACCTCGGGCATGCGTGGCCCACTGGCAGAGGCGATCTCTAACGGGCTGATGAAGGAACCGGTGCAGATCCATTCTCATGGCGGGCGGGTGAAGCTGATCGAAAGTGGTGAAATCACCATTGATGTGGCCTTCCTCGGTGTGCCTTGCAGCGATGAGTATGGCAATGCCAACGGGACTGCAGGCCAGTCACGCTGTGGCTCACTGGGTTATGCGATGGTGGATGCACAGTATGCTCGCCACGTGGTGCTGCTGACCGAGGAAATCGTCCCATTCCCCAACCTGCCAGCCAGTATTCTGCAGACTCAGGTAGATAGCATAGTGCAGGTCACAGAGGTGGGTGACCCGGCGAAAATCAGCGTAGGGGCGGCGCGTGTGACCAGTAACCCACGCGAGCTGATGATTGCCCGAACAGCTGCCGATGTGATCGAGCATTCAGGCTATTTCAACAACGGTTTTTCGGTACAAACCGGCTCTGGTGCTGCATCAACGGCCTGCACCCGTTTTCTTGAAGCCCGCATGTTACGCCAAAACATTGTGGCGAGTTTTGCGTTGGGGGGGATCACCGGCAGCCTCGTCGATCTGCACGAGAAAGGCTTGATTGAAACCCTGCTGGATACGCAAAGCTTTGACAGTAGCGCAGCCTCCTCACTGGCAAAAAATCCGCGACATGTGGAAATTTCGACCAGCGTTTACGCCAACCCGGCGGCCAAAGCGGCCTGTTGTGACCAGTTGGATATCGTCATCCTCAGCGCGTTGGAGATTGACCTCGATTTCAACGTTAACGTGATAACCGGATCGGACGGTGTCATGCGCGGGGCTTCGGGGGGGCATTGTGATGTGGCTGCCGCCGCTAATCTGACCATCGTGGTCGCCCCCTTGATCCGCAGCCGTATTCCTACGGTGGTACGCCATGTGACGACCTGCGTCACCCCTGGCGAAAGCATTGATGTGTTGGTCACCGACCATGGTATTGCGGTGAATCCTGCACGTCCTGAGGTATACCAACGCCTGTTGGCCGCGGGTCTGCCGCTCATGAGCATTGAAACACTGCATCAGCGAACATTGGAAATTTGCGGTGAACCGAAACCCATCGAGTTTGAGGATCGCATTGTCGGAGTGATCCGTTACCGCGACGGTAGCGTTATAGACGTTGTCCGCCAGGTGAAACAGCCGTGAGTAGCGCACCTGCTGTTGCGGTCACCCCGGTGACGCTGGAGGCATTGCTGGCCGCCCGGGATCGACGGGCCGAGCGGCAAAGACTCTGGTTGGAGCGCTGGCAAGAGACCCTGGTTTCACTGACGTTGGTCTGGCCTGGCGAGGTTAAAGATAGCCCACAAGCTCGTCAGGTCATGCAGGTGGCACTAATGACGTTTGGGCAGTTGGTTCAGGGAGCCGGGTGGGGGATCAGTCAGCATCAGGTTTTCTGGTTGCCTGAAGGCGCGGAGGCTTTCTGGGCGGTAACGGCGCCAGCAGTGGCGGTAAAACGTGCCACGGTTGCGTTGGAAAACCATCACCCTCTAGGGCGGTTATGGGATATGGATGTTTTTAGCCCACAGGAGGGGTTATTGAGCCGCAGTCGTTTCGGGCAACCCGCTCGTACCTGTCTGGTTTGCGATGAACCTGCACATGCTTGTGCCCGTTCTGGCAAACACCCGCTATCGCGGTTGTTACAGAGTATAGAGGACAAGATTGATGACTACGTCAACAGCTTATCAGTGTGAGCCCATTACTGCTGGCACCATTGCGCAATGGGCCGTCGAAGCTTTACGACGTGAAGTGGAACTGACTCCCAAACCGGGATTGGTGGACCGGGAAAGTAATGGCGCTCACCGTGACATGGATTTGCCGTTGTTTCGCCGCAGCATCGCGGCGATAGCTCCCTGGTTCAGTCGTTTCGTCACGGTGGGTGAACTGTCGGCCAACGAGAAAGGCTACGTGGCCTTAAGTAAGGTGAGGCCGGTGGGGCTGGCGTGTGAGCAGGATATGTTCCGGGCTACTGGCGGAGTGAATACTCACAAGGGGGGCATTTTCTCGCTGGGTTTGTTGTGTACGGCGGCGGGGCGCCTGGCGGGGCAGCAGCAGGCGATTACCAGCACCACACTTTGCCAGGCAGTGTCGTCCCTGAGCGCTCATCTGGTGGAGCAGGAGCTGGTTCAGGGGTGTCGGGTTGCCACGGTTGGCGAGCGGTTGTATCAGCAATACGGCATGAAGGGGGCTAGGGGGGAAGCCGCCAGCGGGTTCATGACGGTACGGCAATACGCATTACCTGCGTGGCAGCAGGCTTGCAAAGCCGGCTACGCGGAAGAGCAGGTGTTATGGCATGTGCTGCTGACGCTGATGGCGCATAACTGCGATACCAATCTGGTGTCGCGTGGCGGGCTTGCTGGTTTGCGTTTTGTACAACGCCAGGCCCGGCAACTGTTAGAGATGCAGGACGCAGGGCTCGCCGAGCGTCGCAGGGCGTTGATTATGCTGGATCAACGGATGACCGCGGATAACCTCAGCCCCGGTGGCAGTGCCGATCTGCTGGCTGTGACCTGGCTATTGGCTCAGTACCCATGCTGACGGGTTTTAACAAGGATCGAGTCTGATGCACATGACAGAAGTGGACAGCGCCCTGGCCGAGGTGGCGGCACACCTGACCATGATACTGGTCCCTGGGGTGCGCGACAGCGGTGAGGAGCATTGGCAAAGCTACTGGTCCCGGCGTTTTCCATCGTGGCGCAGGATCCGCCAGCGGGACTGGTTTCAGGCAGATTTGGACAGTTGGGGATTAGCTATCCGGCGGGAGCTATTGGCCTGTAAGCAACCCGCTATTTTGATCGGACACAGCTTTGGTGCCTTGGCGTCATGTTATGTCGTCCAGAGTGGGATTTCGGGAGTGGCCGGAGTGGTATTGGTGGCACCGGCCGAGCCGCTACGTTTTGAATTAGAAGAGCGCATCAATAACCAGCCTTTGGCGGTACCGAGCCTGGCATTTGCCAGCCATAACGACCCGTTAATGCGTTTTACCCGCGCAGAATATTGGGCACGGGTATGGGGTAGTGAGCTGGTTGATGTCGGTGAGGCAGGGCATATCAATGCGGAATCCGGGTTTGGTGCCTGGGACTACGGCCTGACACGGGTGGGGCAGTTTGCTAAGCAAGTGATCAATAAATTCAATGAGTAAAATATTTTTAACATGAATTTTTAATGGGTTTTCAGGAGAAAGCAATGTTAGCCGACTATAAGCAACATAGCGCTGAGCGCGCCGAAAAAGGCATCCCACCCAAACCGTTAACGGCCGAACAAGTGGCCCAACTGGTTAAATTGCTGCAATCAGCGGTACCGGACGAAGGGGATTTCTTACTGCAATTATTAGCTCACCACGTGCCCTCCGGGGTGGACGATGCCGCAAAAATCAAGGCGGAATTTCTTGACCATATTGCGCAGCAAAAAGCTGACTCCCCGATGATAACCCGAGAAGAAGCGGTGCGCCTCTTAGGTACGATGCAGGGGGGATATAACGTACAGCCATTGATAGACTTGCTTGATGATGAGGTATTAGCCCCTTTGGCTGCCAAAGCGCTGGCTGCGACGTTACTGGTTTTCGACAAATTTGCCGAGGTTGAAAGCAAGGCCCGGCAAGGTAATGTACTGGCTCAGCAGGTTCTTCGTTCTTGGGCCGACGCGCAATGGTTTACCTCTCGCCCAGCGGTAGCAGAAAAAATCACCTTAACGGTGATGAGGGTGACGGGAGAAACTAATACTGACGATTTGTCTCCTGCGCCAGAAGCTTGGTCACGCCCTGATATTCCACTGCATGCGCTGGCGATGCTGAGTGTTCCCCGTGAGGGCATCACGCCCGATCTGCCAGGCATCATCGGGCCTGTCAGCCAGTTAGCGGCGTTAAGCCAGGTCGGTCATCCTTTAGCCTATGTGGGGGATGTTGTCGGCACCGGTTCATCGCGTAAATCGGCAACCAATTCGATCTTATGGTATATCGGCCAGGATATTCCTTTTGTACCCGGCAAACGCTGTGGCGGCATAGTGCTGGCGGGGAAAATTGCGCCGATCTTCTTCAATACGCTGGAGGACTCGGGGGCACTGCCGATTGAAGTAGACATCACCTCGCTGGAAATGGGCGATGTGATCGACCTTTATCCAGCCCAAGGCGAGATCCGTCGCCATGGCAGTGAAGATGTCGTGAGCCGGTTTGTGTTAAAAAGCCCGGTACTTTTGGATGAAGTCAGGGCGGGGGGACGCATTCCGCTGATTATTGGCCGTGATCTCACTGCTAAAGCGCGTACTTCATTGGGATTGCCGCCTAGTGACGTATTTCGGCAGGCTGCTGTTCCGGCAGAAAAGCACACCGGCTACACCTTGGCACAAAAAATAGTGGGTAAAGCCTGTGGCACCGTAGGGGTGCGCCCGGGGCAGTATTGTGAGCCAAAAATGAGCACGGTAGGCTCGCAGGATACTACCGGTGGCATGACGAGGGATGAGTTGAAAGATCTTGCCTGCCTGAGGTTTTCTGCCGATCTGGTGATGCAATCGTTTTGCCATACGTCGGCCTATCCCAAGCTAGTCGATGTTAATCTGCAACAGACATTACCTGACTTTATGACCCAACGAGGTGGGGTTTCACTGCGCCCCGGTGACGGCATCATCCATTCATGGTTAAACCGTATGCTAGTGCCGGACACTGTGGGGACTGGGGCTGACTCCCATACCCGATTCCCGATAGGCATTTCATTTCCTGCAGGTTCGGGGCTGGTGGCTTTTGCGGCGGCAACCGGGATTATGCCATTGGATATGCCCGAATCGGTCTTGATCCGTTTTCATGGTGAGAGGCAACCGGGGATCACACTGCGCGATTTAGTGCACGCCATTCCGTATTTCGCCATCAGAGAGGGCCTGCTGACGATTGCCAAGCAGGATAAAAAGAATGTGTTCTCAGGCCGTATCCTCGAAATTGAGGGATTGACGGGGCTGAAGGTTGAACAGGCATTTGAACTGGCCGACGCCTCGGCTGAACGTTCCGCGGCGGCGTGTACGGTTAAACTCGGGCAACCTGAAGTTGAAGAGTATCTAAGATCCAACGTGGTGTTACTCAATTGGATGATGACACAGGGTTATCAGGATCAGCCGACTCTCCGGCAACGAATCAAGGAGATGGAGGCCTGGCTGGCCAACCCTCAGTTATTGAGTGCAGACTCTGATGCCGAGTATGCCGCTGTTATCAATATCGATTTGTCTGAAATAACACAGCCGATCCTGTGTGTGCCAAACGATCCTGATGATGTTCATTTACTTTCTGAAGTGGCAGGCGAAAAAATTGACGAGGTGTTTATTGGCTCATGCATGACCAATATCGGTCACTTTCGTGCCGCCGGTAAGCTGTTGGCGCAGCACAAAGGTGAGGTTGCGACACGTTTCTGGCTAGCTCCGCCAACAAAAATGGATGCGGTACAATTGAGCAATGAAGGCTACTTCAGTCATTTTATCAAGTCAGGAGCCAGGATCGAGCCCTCAGGATGTTCACTTTGTATGGGGAATCAGGCCAGGGTTAAACCGGGAAGCCGTGTCGTTTCAACCTCAACCCGCAATTTCCCCAATCGGTTAGGTGTGGATGCCAAGGTTTATCTAGCCTCTGCTGAATTAAGTGCGATAACGGCCATGACGGGGCAACTTCCTGAGGTGGACGAATATCTTGGCTACATGGCGAATATAAGTGATACCGCTCAGGATACTTATCGCTATTTGTCATTTAACACCATGCCTTTTTATCTGGGGGGGAATGCCAGTTAAATTAATCGGTACGCGTTGCATTCTTGATTAAAAGGTCGTGCCTCTCAGGCTTTTATCGGGCAATGCCTGAGGGGCATTTGCGTCAATATTATCAAATATTATCTTAATCCGTTTGAGAGGAAATAGGGTGGTGAGTTCTATAGCCAATTATTTAAGCGATTAATATGATATCTAGGTGAATGATTATGATAAAAACCAATGTATGGAAAATGGGGGTGATCTTGGTAATCCCTCTGCTGGCATTTGCTATTCCCGCACCCGAAGGCCTTTCTCCGATGGCCTGGCAGCTTTTGGGGATTTATTTGGCAGCGATTATCGGATTGGTGATTAAGCCCTACCCCGAACCGGTGGTGTTATTGACTGCGGTTGCCGCATCCGCTGTGGTGATTGAAACGCTGGGTGACGGCAAACTCAAATTTAGTGCAGCGTTAAGTGGCTATGCATCAGGGACCACCTGGCTGGTTTTTGCCGCATTTACCCTAAGCGCTGCTTTCGTCACCACAGGGCTTGGAAAGCGTATTGCCTATAAACTGATTGGGCGGATAGGCAGTACCACGCTGGGGCTCGGCTATGTCACGGTATTGCTTGATTTGATCCTTGCCCCGGCGACGCCGTCAAACACCGCCCGAGCTGGTGGCATAATTTTTCCTATCATCAATAGTATCGCGGTGGCCTTAGGCTCCGATCCCGAGAAGAGTCCGTGTAAGGCCGGGCGTTTTCTTATGATCAATATCTATATGGTAACGAAAACCACCAGTTATATGTTCTTAACGGGCTTTGCTGGCAATGCGTTGGCATTGAGCCTGATGTCCGACATTTTTCATATCAAGATAAGTTGGCTGGGTTGGGCGTTGGCCGGAGGGATACCGGGGTTAATTATGCTGGCGGTTATTCCCTACATCACTTATAAGATCTCACCCCCAGAGTTGAAATGTATCGACAATAAAACCCTTTCTGCTGAAGGCTTGGCTACCTTAGGCCCTATGACGAAGAGGGAAAAAGGGTTGATGATTATATTTCTGTTGGCATTGCTAGGCTGGATATTCTCCGGTGAGTTAGGGATTGATGCGGCGACCGTTGCGATTATTGTGATGGTGCTTGCCTTGCTTTCTGGCGTGGTCAGTTGGGATGATATTCTAAAAAACAAAGGTGGATGGAGCACGCTGATTTGGTATGGCGGGATTATTGGTCTGAGCAGTACCTTATCCAAGACCGGTTTTTTCACCTGGTTAGCCGATTGGTTTTCTCATCACTTTACCTTTAGCGGTTCAGGTAATTATGTGGTGATTATACTGCTGTTGATCAGCATTTTTATCCGCTATCTGTTTGCTTCCGGCGGTGCTTATGTCGCCGCGATGGTACCGGTTTTTGCCACTGTCGGCATGGTGGCTGGGGCGCCGCCGATGATCCTGGCTTTAGCCATATTATTCTCCAACTCCTATGGCGGATGCATTACCCACTATGGTGGAGCCGCTGGGCCTATCGTTTTTTCTGCTGGCTATAATGATATCAAATCATGGTGGATCACCGGGACTGTGATTGCCTTACTCACGTTCGTTGTTCACGTGATGATTGGAATGCCGTGGTGGCAGTTTTTAATCAGTCAGGGTTTTTTGTAGAGGAAAACGTTTAGCGGGCTTATAGCGGGGGGAGTTTTAACCCAAAAGCAAAAAACCCGCCATAGGCGGGTTCTTCTAAATGATGGTGCCCGGACTCGGAATCGAACCAAGGACACGGGGATTTTCAATCCCCTGCTCTACCGACTGAGCTATCCGGGCAACGGGGCGCATTAAACCGTATTGGCCGTGCGGCGTCAACGGATTTGTGACGAAAAACGTGAAAACAGCGCCGATTGCTGGCTTTTCAGGCAAAGGCCGCGTAATTCTACCTCTGTTGCCACCAGGTCACAGCGTTGCGCGCTTTAGCTTAACGCACCGAACTTACGGCACTGGGCAATATGCAAGATATCTTCGGCCAGCCGTTTGGCTACGGCGACATCCTGCAACTGGCGTTTTATCAGTAACTTGCTCAAGCAACCCTCCTGCACCAACTCCATTTGTTGCGCTACCGAGTCGGCGTCGTCGGCATCCATCTCACGCAACAGATCGCGGGTGAAGTCCAGTGAGGTGAGCTTCTGCTGCTCGGCCAGTTGATGGATCGGATGGTCGCTCTCAGGGAAGAAGCTACAGGCGGCAATAAACAGGCAGCCAGGGTAACGTTCATTCTGTACGTGCTCTGCCAGCACGTCATAACGCGCCAGCAGCTTTTGCTGCGGGCTCAACGTCTCATCAAGCTGCAACTGGCGGCGCCAGGTATCAATTTGTTGGCCGTGGTAGCGCAGGCAGTCATACAGCAGTGCCTCACGGTCTGGCCAGAACGGTTTGAAATCACTGTATGGCACACCCAGTTTTTCTGCCAGCATTTCCAAGGTGGTGGTCGCCAGGCCCTGTTTTTCCAACAGCTCCAAGGCTGTATTTAAAACCTGTTCACGTTGCACTAGTGCTCCCTCCAAAAAATGTTCTGAAACTCAGTGTCGTTTACCGAGTGGTTTTCTGCAAATGTGCGTCGAAGGCTTCTGCGTTCATAAAGCCCGTCACGCGAGCTGCGGGTAACTCTTTGCCATCTCGGTCAAAGAACAAAATGGTCGGCAAGCCAAGCACCTGCAAGTGCCTGAGCAAGGCAGCCTGCTCGGCATTGTTGGCCGTTACGTCGGCCTGCAGCAACACCGTATCGGCCAATTGGGCCTGCACCGCCGGATCGCTGAAGGTGTACTTCTCAAACTCTTTGCAGGCGACACACCAGTCCGCATACAGATCCAGCATTACCGGCTTGCCCTGCGCCTGTTGCAGCGCCTGGTTAAGCTGCTCAACGTTACTGATACGGGTGAAGTTCAGATGTGGCTGGGCCGCCTGCTCAGAGGCGGCGTTGCCGAATGCCCAGTCTTGCAATGGGCGCGCCGAAATCACCAGCGCCGCCAGTAGCAGCACCTGGATGGCTCGCGTCCAGCCACGGGATGATTTCAGGCTCAGGACGAATGCCCAGCCGAAGAATGCCAGGCCGAGCAGGCTCCACAGGCGCAGCCCCCAGACGTCGCCGATCACCCGCTCAAGCAGGAACACCGGCAGCGCCAGGATCACAAAGCCAAAGGCTTCTTTGACGTACTGCATCCACGGGCCGCTGCGTGGCAGCAGGCGGTTGCCGAAGAGCGTCACGATCACCAGCGGGATACCCATCCCCAAGGCATACAGATAGAGCGTGCCACCACCGGCCCACATATTACCGCTTTGGGCGATGTACAACAGGATGGCGCTGAGTGGGGCGGTGGTGCATGGCGAGCAGATCAGGCCTGCCAGAGCGCCCATCACAAACACGCCCACCAGCGAGCCACCCTGCTGGGTGTTGCTCCAGTTGGCCAGCCGCGTTTGCAGTGAAGAGGGGAGCTGCAAGGAGTAGCAGCCGAACATGGACAGAGCCAGGGCGACAAACAGCACCGACAGACCGATCAGCACGTAAGGGTGTTGCAGCGCGGCCTGGAACTGCAACCCGGCGGCGGCAACCACCAGGCCGAGCAGGGTATAGGTCAGCGCCATGCCTTGCACATATACCACGGCCAGCACCAGAATGCGCCCGCTGCTGTGTGGCCGCTCACGGCCCAGAATAATGCCGGAAATCAGCGGATACATCGGCAACACGCAAGGGGTAAACGCAATACCGATACCAATCAACAAGGCCCACAGAGGGGAGAAGGGCAGATTGGCCGGTGCTGTTTCTGCTGGTGCTACGGTTACCGCTGCTGCGGGCTCTGCGGCAAGCGCCACTGCGCTCAGTGGGATCACGCGGGTTTCCGGTGGATAGCAGAAACCGGCCTCAGCACACCCTTGATAGGTGACGCTCAGGCTGGCATTGTCACCCGCCTGCAACAAGGGAATGCTCAGGGCCAATGGCTCCTTGAATATCGCCACTTCACCAAAGAATTCATCTTTATGCTTCAGCCCGGCGGGCAGCTCGAACTGGCCTAGCGTTGCCTGCTGTGGCACCAGCTTGATTTGCTGACGGTACAGGTAATAACCAGGGCGGATTTGCCAGCTTAGCGTCAGTTGGGGGCCCTGTTGTTTAAAATCAAAGGCAAATGCCTGATCGACGGGGACGAACTGGTTGCCCGCGTTTTGGCCGAACAGTGAAGCCTGAGCCGCAGCGGGCAGGAAGAACAGGCTGCACAGCAGCAATATCAGTTTAATGAGGCGTTGATCCATGACAGGTAATCTTTATCTCCAGCCATCACCGGCAGTACCAACAGTTCGGGTGTCTGGTACGGGTGATGTTGTTTCAGGTAGGTGAGTAGCGCTTGTTGATGCTGGCGATCGCTTTTAAACAGCATCTGCACTTCGTATTCCTGTTGCAGTTTCCCTTCCCAGTAATACAGCGATGTTGCCCCAGGCAGCAGCGTGGCGCAGGCCGCCAGTTTCTCCCCCAGGACGCGTGCCGCCAGCTCTTGCGCTGTGGCTTCATCGGGTGCGGTACAGAGTATGACGATAGCTTCGCAATCAGACATCTTCGGCCCTCTCAACCAGGTTTGGTAACAGGGCACTATACCCTGAAGCGGTGTTGGCTAGAAGGTTAGATTATCAGCAGCAGGGGAATGAGGCGGAGAAAGCGGGGCCGAAGCCCCGCTTGAGGATCACAGAATAACGCTGCCAATCAGGAAGCCGAAGATGACGGCAAACGCCACACCCAAGGTGCCAGGGATCAGGAACGGATGGTTAAACACGAAACGCCCGATGCGTGTCGTTCCGGTATCGTCCATCTGTACTGCCGCCACCAGGGTAGGGTAGGTTGGCAGAATGAACAGGCCAGAAACGGCAGCAAAGGAAGCGATCGCCGTCAGCGGGGTGACGTTCAGGGCCAGCGCCATCGGCATCAACGCCTTGGCAGTGGCGGCCTGAGAGTACAGCAGCGCCGAACAGAAGAAGAAGATCACCGCCAGCAACCAAGGATGGGATTGGATCACGGTACCTGCAGTCTCTTTAATCCAGTCAAGGTTGGCCTGCACAAAGGTGTCACCCAACCAGGCTACGCCCAGGATACAGATACAGGCGCTCATCCCGGCCTTAAAGGTGCTGGAGTTCAAAATCAGGTCGGTTTCGATGCGACACAGGATGGTGGTCAGGGTGGCCACGCTCAGCATGATGATCAGGATAGCATTGGTGGTGTTCATCAGCGGCGTCGTCACCAGACCCATGCTTGGGCTGTTGATGATGGCATAAGCCACTACGCTCAGTACGCCAGCCAGGAACAGCAGCACGGAGGTTTTTGCACGCGGTTTGATCACGATGACGTTCTCACCACGCAGGGCAACCAGACCTTCTTCGAAGCGCTTTTGATACACAGGATCGTCAGACAGCTTGGAGTCAAACAACCAAGTGACCAGCAGCGACATCAGTATCACAGCCAGGAAGGTGGAAGGGATCACCACCATCAGCAAGTGTAGGTAACTCACGCCGTGGCCTTCCATAACGGAAGACATATACACCACCGCTGCCGAGATAGGCGAAGCGGTTATGGCAATCTGTGCGGAAACTACGGCAGTAGACAGTGGGCGGCAAGGTTTGATGCCTTGCTCTTTAGCCACTTCTGCAATTACCGGCAGGGCCGAGAGGGAGATATTACCGGTACCGGCGAAGATGGTCAGGAAATAGGTGACGATTGGGGCCAGAATAGTGATGTATTTTGGATTTTTGCGCAGCAGTTTCTCGGTTTGCTGCACCAGATAGTCCATCCCGCCAGCGACCTGCATGGCGGCGATAGCGGCGATAACCGCCATAATGATTGAAATAACGTCGAAGGGAATGCTGCCTGGCTTAACGCCGATCATCGCCAGTACCAATACCCCAAGACCGCCTGCAAAGCCTATTCCGATACCGCCCAGTCTGGCCCCCAAAAAGATGGCCAGTAGAACGATCACCAATTCTACTACTAGCATAGTGTTTACCCCTTAAAATGGATTTTTATGAAAACCAAAGGTTGCAACTTTGTATTCTTAGAAAGAAAAAAGGCACGCTATCCAGAGGATTAGCGTGCCTTTCAGGCTACCGGATGAGTCTATTATTGTTCATTTTCATCTGTATAGCGTTTCGCCTTATAGGCCGGGTGCATCAGGTTCTCTACGGAGAAGATGTCATCCAGCTCAGCTTCGGTCAGTAAACCGCGTTCCAGCACGACTTCACGTACGCTCTTGCCGGTTTCAGCACAGATCTTGCCGACAATGTCACCGTTGTGGTGGCCAATGAACGGGTTCAGATAGGTGACGATACCGATAGAGTTAAATACGTAGTACTCGCACACTTCTTTGTTGGCGGTAATACCGTTAATGCATTTTTCCAGCAGGTTATAGCAGGCGTTGGTCAGAATGTGAATCGATTCAAACATCGCCTGGCCAATCACCGGCTCCATCACGTTCAACTGCAGCTGGCCTGCTTCGGCGGCCATGGTAACGCAAGTGTCGTTGCCGATCACCTTAAAGCAAACCTGGTTAACCACTTCTGGGATCACCGGGTTCACTTTGGCTGGCATGATTGAAGAACCGGCCTGCAGTTCAGGCAGGTTGATTTCGTTCAGGCCAGCGCGTGGGCCGGAAGACAGCAGACGCAGGTCGTTACAGATCTTGGACAGTTTGACCGCCAGGCGCTTGTGCGCACTGTGCACCATTACGTAGGCACCACAGTCGGAGGTGGCTTCGATCAGGTCTTCGGCAGGTACCACCGGCAGGCCACTGACTTCCGCCAGTTTTTTAACCGCCAGGTGTTGATAACCTTCCGGGGTATTCAGCGCGGTACCGATCGCCGTTGCGCCCAGGTTCACTTCCAGCAGCAACTCTGCGGTACGGTGCAGGTTACGGGTTTCTTCATTCAGCAACACGCTGAAGGCATGGAATTCCTGGCCCAGGGTCATTGGCACTGCGTCCTGCAACTGGGTACGACCCATTTTCAGGATGCTTTCGAACTCTTTGGCTTTACGGTCAAACCCTTCACGCAGTTGGTTGATAGCATCGATCAGTTTCTGGTTGGAGGCGTAAACCGCGATGCGGAACCCGGTTGGGTAAGCGTCGTTGGTAGACTGACACTTGTTGAGGTGATCGTTAGGGTTCAGGTATTGGTATTCACCCTTCTGGTGGCCCATCAGCTCCAAGCCGATGTTTGCCAGTACTTCGTTGGTGTTCATGTTCAGCGAGGTGCCAGCACCCCCCTGGAACACATCCACCGGGAATTGATCCATGCATTTGCCTTTATCCAGTACTTCATCACATGCCTGGATGATGACGTCGGCAATTTTACGTGGGATGGTTTGCAGCTCTTTGTTTGCCATGGCGGCGGCTTTTTTTACCATCACCATGCCGCGCACAAACTCAGGAACGTCGCTGATTTTACTGTTGCTGATATAGAAGTTTTCAATCGCACGCAGAGTATGAACACCGTAGTAGGCTTCTGCTGGGACTTCACGTGTTCCTAATAGGTCTTCTTCGATACGAATGTTGTTTGACATGAGAACCTTCTCTATGTTGCTGCCGAATATAATTATGTGCAGGATAACAAAATAATGTTGCCGAGCGGGTCAACTGCGGAAGTATTGACCGCAGCTATTGTCGCTGCCCAGATCATATGCTGGTTGGTAATAAATGAATGAACGTAGATCACTATCTGGTGCTTCAGCAAATGACAGCTTTTGATTTCTGTGAAGAGCTTCACGTTTGCAACATAGAGAATAAAAAAGATCGCCCGGTTGAAATGGCGGCCGGAAGCCCCCATTGTAGGAAGGTTGGCCGATTAGCGGCCCCATTTATCACGTATGCGCCATCGGGCGGGTACGCCGACTCTACCTAGAGGAGAGAACCAGGTGCGCTGGTTACCGTTATTGCTGATATTTCTACTGGCTTACATAGAGATATCCTTGTTTATTAAAGTTGCCGCCGTGTTCGGCGTGGCAATGACGCTGCTGCTGGTGGTGTTTACCTCCTGCGTCGGCGTTTCCCTGGTGCGTAATCAGGGCATGAAGACCTTTGTGCAGATGCAACAGAAGCTGGCGGCGGGCGAAAGCCCGGCAGCGGAGATGGTGAAAAGCGTTTCTCTGGTGCTGGCGGGGTTCCTGCTGGTGATACCGGGCTTCTTCACCGATTTCCTTGGCCTGTTGCTGCTGTTACCTCCGGTGCAGAAATCGCTGACGCTGAAGCTGATGCCGCATCTTGCCGTTTATCGCCCAGGCGGTTGGGGCCAGAATGGTGGAGCCGCCAACGGCAATACCTTCGACGGTGAATTCCAGCGCAAGCAAGACGACCGCTACACCTTGGATCATCAACCCGACGAGCACGACAAGCGTGACGATCGCTGATAATTCCCCCAAACGCGGCCAATCGGCCGCGTTTTTGCTGATGGCGTTCACTGCAGGCCATCAAATCGAAAATTTTTTTGCTGCTGCCCCTTGAAGGGGGATGGAACGCCCCCATTTCAAATCCCACGGAGCCGGTATCAATAATCCGGCGGACAACCCTAAATCTGATAGAAACCTTCTTACAGGAGAGCGTTCAATGAGTATTCGTCCATTGCATGACCGCGTTATCGTCAAGCGCAAAGAAGTTGAATCAAAATCTGCTGGCGGCATCGTTCTGACTGGCTCTGCAGCGGGTAAATCTACTCGTGGTGAAGTGGTAGCCGTTGGTAAAGGACGTGTTCTGGAAAGCGGCAACATCCAGCCGCTGGATGTGAAAGTAGGCGACATCGTGATTTTCAACGACGGTTACGGCGTGAAAGCAGAGAAGATCGACAATGAAGAAGTGTTGATCATGTCCGAAAGCGACATTCTGGCAATTGTTGAAGCGTAATAACGCTTTATAAATCTTCTGAACTGAACGAGTTGAAGGGAAATACCAATGGCAGCTAAAGACGTAAAATTCGGCAATGACGCTCGCGTGAAGATGCTCCGCGGTGTGAATGTTCTCGCTGATGCAGTAAAAGTGACTCTGGGCCCGAAAGGCCGCAACGTAGTGCTGGATAAATCCTTCGGCGCTCCTACCATCACCAAAGATGGCGTATCTGTTGCTCGTGAAATCGAACTGGAAGACAAGTTCGAGAACATGGGTGCACAAATGGTGAAAGAAGTTGCCTCTAAAGCGAACGACGCTGCGGGCGACGGTACCACCACTGCAACCGTACTGGCTCAATCCATCATCACCGAAGGCCTGAAAGCTGTGGCTGCCGGCATGAACCCGATGGACCTGAAGCGCGGTATCGACAAAGCGGTTATCGCTGCGGTTGAAGAACTGAAAAAACTTTCTGTACCTTGCTCTGACTCCAAAGCTATCGCTCAGGTTGGCACCATCTCTGCAAACTCCGACGAAACCGTGGGTAAACTGATTGCAGAAGCGATGGAGAAAGTGGGTAAAGAAGGCGTGATCACCGTTGAAGAAGGCACCGGTCTGCAAGACGAGCTGGACGTGGTTGAAGGTATGCAGTTCGATCGCGGCTACCTGTCTCCATACTTCATCAACAAGCCAGAAACCGGTTCTATCGAGCTGGAAAGCCCGTTCATCCTGCTGGCTGACAAGAAAATCTCCAACATCCGTGAAATGCTGCCAGTGCTGGAAGCCGTTGCGAAAGCGGGCAAACCACTGCTGATCATTGCTGAAGATGTTGAAGGCGAAGCATTGGCGACCCTGGTGGTTAACACCATGCGTGGCATCGTGAAAGTGGCTGCAGTTAAAGCACCTGGCTTCGGCGACCGTCGTAAAGCCATGCTGCAAGACATCGCTACCCTGACTGCCGGTACCGTGATCTCTGAAGAGATCGGTCTGGAGCTGGAAAAAGCTACCCTGGAAGATCTGGGTCAGGCAAAACGTATCGTGATCAACAAAGACACCACCATCATCATCGATGGTGTGGGCGACGAAACCACCATTCAGGGTCGCGTTTCCCAGATCCGTCAGCAGATCGAAGAAGCGACCTCTGACTACGATCGTGAAAAACTGCAAGAGCGTGTTGCTAAACTGGCTGGCGGCGTTGCCGTTATCAAAGTTGGCGCCGCAACTGAAGTTGAAATGAAAGAGAAGAAAGCCCGCGTTGAAGATGCCCTGCACGCTACCCGTGCTGCGGTAGAAGAAGGCGTGGTTGCTGGCGGTGGCGTAGCGCTGATCCGTGTAGCAGACAAAATTTCTGGCCTGAAAGGCGATAACGAAGACCAGAACGTGGGTATCAAAGTTGCCCTGCGTGCGATGGAATCTCCACTGCGTCAGATCGTGATCAACGCCGGTGAAGAAGCTTCTGTGATTGCCAACAAGGTGAAAGCAGGCGAAGGCAGCTTCGGCTACAACGCTTACACCGAAGAATACGGCGACATGATCGCGATGGGTATCCTGGATCCAACTAAAGTGACCCGTTCTGCTCTGCAGTACGCGGCCTCTGTAGCTGGCCTGATGATCACCACCGAGTGCATGATCACTGACTTGCCGAAAGAAGACAAGTTAGACATGGGTGGCGCTGGTGGTATGGGCGGCATGGGTGGTATGGGCGGAATGATGTAATTCCCCTCACCTCTGTGAGCTAACCACAAAACCCGGCTTTGGCCGGGTTTTTTTATTCCTTTCTTCTGTGCGGGGGCTGATTGTTGCGCCCATTTTTTCATCGTCAGCCGCTACCGATGCGTCAGTGCTGAATTTGATGATATTTTTGCAGACCGTATCTATTAAGCGTGTAAACTGATAGTTCATCAGCTGTCGCTCAAGACGTTGACCAGGCACCAGTGGCCGGTGGCAACGGATGCTTAAGAGATGGCAACGCTTTCTGATAAGCTTTTGCGTAATTCTCAACATCATATGGGGAACAAGATGCGGATTAAAGCCTTACTGGGTCTATCGGCAGCGGTGCTGCTGGCAGGGTGCAGCAGCACCAATGAACTGACCGCCGCAGGTCAACAGGTCAAATTTACCGACACCAAGCCTGCCGCAGAATGTCAGTTGGTAGGCGAAGTCACCGGCACTCAAAGCAACTGGCTGTCGGGGAGTGGTGGTGAGGGCAGCTCCATGCGTGGCGCGGCCAATGATCTGCGCAACAAGGCAGCGGCAATGGGTGGCAACGTGATTTACGGTGCGACTAGCCCAAGCCAGAACCTGCTTTCAAGTTTTGCGCCGCTGGACAGCAAAATGATCGGCCAGGTGTATAAGTGCCCGTAACGCTGGCATAAGCACCCGTATAAAACAAAAGAGGAATGCCAAGGCATTCCTCTTTTTGCATTCATGTCGGCCACTCAGCTTTGCGTGAGGCGCAGATCCAACGGCGTTTTGCTGGGTTCGCCGCCGACTTCACGGGTCAGGCGTGGTACCAGATAGCCGGAAACCTTGCTCAGCAAACTTTTCACGATCGCACGAGCCTCGTCATCGCTGACCATAAAGTGGGCCGCACCCTGCACCTTATCCAACACGTGGAGGTAATAGGGCAGGATCCCCGCATCAAACAGGGCGTTACTCAGCGTTGCCAGCGTATCCGCATTATCATTGATCCCTCGTAGCAGCACGCTTTGGTTCAGCAGCGTCACTCCGGCGCTACGCAACTGTGCCATACTGGCGCGCAGCGGTGGGTCAATCTCGTTGGCATGATTGATATGGGTAACCATCAGCACCTGCAGGCGCGATGCCGAGAAGCGTTGGCATAGCGTAGCGGTGATGCGGGCGGGGATCACCACTGGCAAGCGGGTATGAATACGCAGGCGTTTGAGGTGTGGGAGGGCCTCCAGTTCCCCGATAAGCCAATCCAGTTCATGGTCTTTGGCCATCAGCGGATCGCCTCCGGAGAAAATAATTTCATCCAGTTCCGGGTGTTGACGGATATACTCCAACGCTTGAAGCCAGTTTGCCTTGTTGCCCTGGTTCTCCTGATAGGGGAAATGACGGCGGAAACAGTAGCGGCAGTTAACCGCACAGCCGCCTTTTACCAACAGCAGGGCACGGTTGCGATACTTGTGCAGCAACCCCGGCACCACGCTGCGCTGTTCATCCAGCGGATCGGTCGTGAAGCCTGGGGCATCGATGAATTCTGCGCTGGCGGTGAGTACCTGGCGCAGCAGTGGGTCATTGGCATCACCAGGTTGCATACGCGCGGCAAAGGCTCGCGGTACGCGTAACGCAAACAGTCGGCGTGCATCGCGCCCCTGTGGCAGTTCCGGGTGCGTATTTAGTGACAAAAGCTGCAGTAATTCATCGGGGTCGGTAATAACATCGGCGAGTTGATGCAACCAATCTTCTCTATGCGCCGTGTTTTGGGTTATAATGTGTGCCATTTTTTTGGCTAAGCTACCAGTTTAAATTTTCAGAGGGCCATCATGGCGACTTATTCTAGCAACGATTTCCGTCCGGGTCTTAAAATCATGTTCGAAGGCGAACCTTACGCTGTCGAATCCAGCGAGTTCGTCAAACCAGGTAAAGGTCAGGCTTTTGCGCGTGTAAAAATGCGCCGTCTGCTGACCGGCACCCGCGTTGAAAAAACCTTTAAGTCTACCGACTCTTGTGAAGGCGCGGACGTGGTAGATACCAACATGAACTACCTGTACAACGACGGTGAGTTCTACCACTTCATGCACCCTGAGACTTTTGAACAGCATCAGGTTGAAGAGAAAACCGTTTCTGACGTGGCTAAGTGGCTGCAGGACAATGCGGAATGTATCGTCACCCTGTGGGATGGCCGTCCTATCGCTGTGCTGCCACCGAACTTTATCGAAGCAGAGATCACTGATACCGATCCAGGCCTGAAAGGCGATACCGCAGGTACCGGCGGCAAGCCAGCAACCCTGAGCACCGGCGCAGTGGTTAAAGTGCCATTGTTCGTGCAGATTGGCGAAGTGATCAAGGTTGACACCCGCTCTGGCGAATATGTCTCCCGCGTTAAATAAGTTTCAACAAAGAGGAACCCCCCGTGGTTCCTCTTTGTTATCCCTTCCCGTCACACGTTGGCAGATCCACATGATGAAGAAAACGCTGTTAGCCGTGGTCTCTTTGTTGTTGTTGATGTCCCTCAGCGGCTGTAATACCTTCCGTGGTTTTGGTGAAGACGTTCAACACCTCGGCGGCGCGATTTCCCGCAGCGCTAGCTGATATCAATTAGCGCCATTAATCGGATGATACAGAAAAGTCCGTTTATTCCTGCAACCCCCCTGATTTTTACTACGCTTAGAGAGCCATACTTTTTCACTAATAACGAATAAGGGTAATCTTATGCTGAAGAAAAGTATTATCGCCATTTTCTCTTTGTTGATCCTGTCATCGCTGGTGGGCTGCAATACCACTGCTGGCGTGGGCAAAGATGTTGAGGCCGGTGGCAAGGCGATCCAGCGTAGCGCACAGTAAATTCCTTTGGGTTCAACGGTATTCCACGGCAGCGCTTGATTTTCCCTTCCGTGGAATACCCATTTAATTCTCTTGTTTGCTATAATCCACGTCTTCAATCAGCCAAGTGGGACGACCCGCCTGCGCTTCTGTTGTCTGGGGACGACCCCACCCGTTCTGGAGCCAGTTCCATGGCATGGATCATTTTACTTTTTGCCGGCCTGTTAGAGGTCGTCTGGGCTATTGGCCTGAAATATACCCACGGTTTTACCCGTTTGACCCCCAGCCTGATTACCGTCGCCGCGATGGTGGTGAGCATGGTGTTGCTGGCGCACGCCATGAAAACGTTGCCTGCGGGCACGGCTTACGCCGTGTGGACCGGAATTGGGGCGGTGGGTGCAGCGGTAATGGGCATGGTGCTGCTCGGTGAGTCGACCAACATCATGCGCATTCTCAGCCTGTGCCTGATCGTGGCCGGGATCCTGGGGCTAAAATTCAGCAGTCAATGAGTGGGCTGCTGATTGACCCAGATTAACGCTTCGGTATCAAAGCCGTAGCCCTTGGCAATTTGCACCAGTCTGTCGCGCGTGGCGGCGTCCAACGTCGGCGTGCGCGACAATATCCACAGATAGTCGCGGTTTGGGCCACAAACCAGCGCATAACGGTACTCCGGATCGAGTTCGATGACGTTATAGCCGCCATAGAAAGGGCCGAAGAATGAGACTTTCAGCGAGGCCGTCTGCGGCGAGCCGATAAAGTACGCCTTGCCTTCGCTCTCCTGCCACTGCTGTTTTTTGCTATCGAAACCCCGGTTAATCACCTTCAGACCGCCGTCTGTGCGCGGGCTATAATTGGCTGTAACCTGCTCCAGGCCTCTTTCAAAGCGATGATCCAGACGCGCGATTTCATACCAGGTACCCAGATAGCGTTTGCTATCGAAGTTATCTACGACCTTGACGTCCTTCGGGGGTGTCACGCTGCAGGCAACGGAAACGAGGGCGGATAATATGACGCAAAGTTTTGACCAAAAACGCATGAGTGACTCCTGTTTACCGGTATCAGATAGACAGTGTAGTCGACAGGGGGGGATAGCGGAATAGGCGGCCAACGGGAGTTGGCCGCCAGAGGTTTTACAGCGTGACGACCCCGATCAGGGTAACGACGCTCAGGATAGCTGCCAAGCCGTAGAATACCCATTTGCCAGCAGGCACGTGGATTTTCAGATCGTGCATGGCATGGTGGATACGGTGAAGCCCGCACCACAATGGCAAAATAATCATCAGCAGCAGGAACAAGCGGCCGATCCAGCTTTGGCAAAACGCCAGGACGCGCTCATAACCTAAAGCTTCGCCGGGGAACAGGCCGAGTGGCAGCAGGATGCCGACCAGCAGCACGATAGCCGGAGCAACGATCGCTCCCCACATACCGCCAGCACCAAATAATCCCCAGAAAACCGGCTCGTCAGAGCGCTTAGGTGATTGATTTATCATGTTTCCTCCGGATTACAGTAACGCTACGGCGAGAATGATCACGGTGACGACGATCGTCACTGCCCACAGCGCCTTAACGATTGGCTCCGGCCCCATTTTCTCGCTGTTGACGACGATATTGGCGGCTTTCGGTGCCAGATCGAACCAGGTTTTGGTATGCAGCGCGGCGGCCAGCAGGGCGATGATGTTAATCAGCAACACCAGCGGGTTTTGCAGGAAGCCGACAAACCCGGCCCAGCTTTCAGGGCCGCCCTTCAGGGCAAAGACGCCGTAGATCAGCACGATGCTGAACCACACCGCCAGCACGGAAGTGCCTTCACGTAGCATGTAGAAACGATAGAAACCCAGTTTTTGCCACCAGGTTGGCGTCATGGTACGCACATAGGGCTTACGTTGTGTTGTCATTGCTGTCTCCCCTCCCTTATTGCGGTTTCAGCATTGCGATCATGAAGTCTTTGGCACTCTCTACCTTGCCCTGCTGGATCGCAGCGGCCGGGTCGACGTGTTTTGGACAGACTTCAGAGCAGTAGCCAACAAACGTACAGGACCAGACACCGTTCTGGCCGTTAAGCAGCGGCATACGCTGTTTCTTGCCGTGGTCGCGGTTATCCAGGTTGTAACGGTGCGCCAGCGTAATCGCCGCCGGGCCGATGAACTCCTGATTCAGGCCGAACTGTGGGCAAGCGGCATAGCACAGGCCACAGTTGATGCAGCCGGAGAACTGGTGATACTTCGCCATTTGCGCCGGGGTCTGCACGTTCGGGCCATCTTCCGGTTTGCGATCGTTGCCGATGATATAAGGCTTAATCGCTTCCAGACTCTCGATAAAGTGGGTCATATCCACCACCAGATCGCGCTCGATCGGGAAGTTGCCCAACGCCTCAACCTTCATGCCATCGGTATATTCACGCAGGAAGGTTTTACAGGCCAGCTTAGGCACGCGGTTGACCATCATGCCGCAAGAGCCACAGATGGCCATACGGCACGACCAGCGGTAGGACAGGTCTGGCGCCAGGTTATCTTTGATATAACCCAGTGCGTCCAGCAGCGAAGTCTGCTCATCGTAAGGCACGCTGAAGGTCTCGAAATGCGGCTCGGCGTCGCGTTCCGGGTTATAGCGCATGACCTCGATTTTCAGGGTTTTCAGCTCAGCCATTCGCCTGCTCCTTATCCTTTCTCTCTTTGTCCTGCGCTTCGGCTGCGGCGCCATAAACACGCTTGGCCGGTGGCAGTTTGGTAATTTTCACGTCGCTGTACTCCAGGCGTGGTACACCGTTCGGGTTATGGAACGCCAGCGTATGTTTCAGGAAGTTCACGTCGTCACGCTCGGTGCAACCTTCGTCGAGACGCTGGTGTGCGCCGCGCGATTCTTTACGGTTGAAGGCCGAGTGCGCCATACATTCGGCAACGTCCAGGCCATAGCCCAGCTCGATGGTGTACAGCAGATCGGTGTTGAACACGCTGGAGTTGTCGGTAATTTTGACGCGCTTGAAGCGCTCTTTCAGCTCCGCCAGCTTATCGATGGTTTTCTGCATCAGCTCCGGCGTACGGTAGATACCACAGCCTTCTTCCATCGACAGACCCATTTCATCGCGGATCTTCGACCAGTTCTCGCTACCTTCCTGCTTCATCAGGTTGCTGAGGCGGGTTTCCACGTCGCGGCCTTGTGCTTCCAAAGCGCTGCCGTTGGCCGGGCCACTTTCCAGCGCGCGGCGGGCTGCGTGTTCACCTGCCACACGCCCAAACACCACCAGCTCAGCCAGCGAGTTGGAACCCAGGCGGTTCGCGCCGTGCAGGCCAACCGAGGAACATTCGCCGACGGCGAACAGGCCTTTGATGCGGGTTTCACAGTTCTGATCGGTTTCGATACCGCCCATGGTGTAGTGCGCGGTTGGGCGGACCGGGATTGGATCTTTAACGGGATCGACCCCCACGTAAGCTTTCGACAGTTCACAGATGAACGGCAGACGCTCCAGTAGTTTCTTCTCGCCCAGGTGGCGCAGATCCAGATAGACCACGTCGCCGCGTGGGGTGGCGATGGTGCGGCCAGCACGCCATTCATGCCAGAAAGCCTGCGACACTTTGTCACGTGGGCCCAGTTCCATATATTTGTTTCTTGGCTCGCCCAGCGGGGTTTCCGGGCCCATGCCGTAGTCTTGCAGATAACGGTAGCCGTCTTTGTTAACCAGAATACCGCCTTCACCGCGGCAGCCTTCGGTCATCAGGATGCCTGAGCCTGGCAGGCCGGTTGGGTGATATTGCACGAACTCCATGTCGCGCAGTGGCACGCCGTGGTGGAACGCCATCCCCATACCGTCACCGGTGACGATGCCGCCGTTGGTGTTATAGCGATAAACACGGCCTGCACCGCCGGTGGCCATGATGACCGCGTTGGCACGGATCTGCACGCGGGTGCCTTCCATCATGTTCATGGCAACCACGCCGCGCGCCTGGCCATCATCTACCAGTACGTCCAGCACGAAGTGCTCATCGAACCGTTGGATTTGCGGGTACTTCAGCGAAGTCTGGAACAAGGTGTGCAGCATGTGGAAGCCGGTTTTATCGGCGGCAAACCAGGTACGTTCAATCTTCATGCCGCCAAAGCGGCGCACGTTGATCGAACCGTCTGGCTTACGGCTCCATGGGCAGCCCCATTGCTCCAGCTGAGCCATTTCACGTGGGCAGCTGTGAACAAAGTGATCGACCACATCCTGCTCACACAGCCAGTCGCCACCGGCTACGGTGTCCTGGAAGTGATAGTCGTAGCTGTCGTGATCCTGAGTGACTGCGGCGGAGCCCCCCTCGGCGGCTACCGTGTGGCTACGCATCGGATAGACTTTAGATATCAGCGCGATTTTCAGTTGGGGATTGGCTTCCGCGGCGGCTATAGCGGCCCGTAAACCAGCTCCCCCGGCACCAATGATGGCTAGGTCGGCGTTAAAGGTTTGCACTGCACTCCTCCAATGTTCTCGTTAAAACGACAATTTAATTAATCTATGCTTAATATTTATAAAGGTGCTTCGGGTGCTAAGCTAAATTCAGTGACTTTTTAAACTAAACACTAAGGATAGATAACTGCTACCGAATATAGGGTTATCACTATACCTAAAGTTAAGTAGTAGAAATTTGATGTGATCGATTGTTTTGCCTTTTAACCGTTACGCAAGAGGCATTCCTGCAAAAATAAGGTGTTGCCTCGCCTTTGTCTTTGATTAGCGTGATTGTCGGTGGTTTATATGGCTTATATGTTTTTTATGATTTTAATGTAGACCAGCGCACACAATAGCCAAGAATTTGTTTGCATGAGAGGATGCGAGTAGACTGCACCCCCTGTTTGATTTCGGAGTAATTACCATGAGCGAAACGGCAAGCTGGCAGCCAAGTGCACCCATCGCCAATTTGTTGAAACGCGCAGCGATACTGGCTGAGATCCGGCGTTTCTTTGCCGATCGTGGCGTATTGGAGGTTGAGACCCCGGCGATGAGCCAGGCGACAGTCACCGACATCCACCTGGTCCCGTTCCAGACGCGCTTCGTCGGCCCAGGCGCGGCAGATGGCCTGACGCTGTACATGATGACCAGCCCGGAATACCACATGAAGCGTCTGCTGGCGGCAGGGAGTGGCCCGATCTATCAGCTGGGACGCAGCTTCCGTAATGAAGAAGCGGGGCGGCATCACAACCCTGAATTCACCATGCTGGAATGGTATCGCCCGCACTATGATATGTATCGCCTGATGAACGAGGTGGACGATCTGCTGCAACAGGTACTGGACTGCGACAGTGCCGAAACCCTGTCCTATCAGCAGGCGTTTCTGCGCCATCTGGATCTCGATCCGCTGTCGGCGGAGAAGGCGCAGCTGCGCGAGGCTGCGGCCAAGCTCGATCTGAGCAACATTGCCGATACGGAAGAAGATCGCGATACCTTGCTGCAACTGCTGTTTACCGTGGGTGTCGAACCCCATATCGGCCGTGATAAACCGGCATTCGTTTACCACTTCCCGGCATCACAGGCCTCGTTGGCAGAGATCAGCACCGAAGATCACCGTGTCGCAGAGCGGTTTGAGGTTTATTTCAAAGGCCTTGAGTTGGCGAATGGTTTTCGCGAGTTGACCGACGGCGATGAGCAGCGCCAGCGCTTTACCCAGGACAATCGCAAACGCGTGGCGCGTGGCTTGCCGGAGCACCCGATTGATAACAACCTGCTGGATGCTTTGAAGCATGGCATGCCGGAGTGTGCTGGCGTGGCATTGGGCGTCGATCGTTTGGTGATGCTGGCGTTGGGAGCCGAAAGCCTGAGCGAAGTGATCGCGTTTCCGGTCAGCCGGGCATAACGTTTTCGCCTCCATGAAAAAGGGTTCGGCTTGCCGAACCCTTTTTGCTTTTATAGCCCGCCTGACTCGCGGCGTGTATTGCGCGGTGGGGTTGAAGGCGGCGTGCGGCCATTACTGGTCATGCGCGACAGCGTCTCGGTGCGAACCTGGAACGGTGGGTATGGCAGCGTGATGCCGTGTTCACGGTAACCCGCCAGGATCAACTGGTGGATCTCATGGCGTAACGGCATGCGGTGGCCCATTTCGGCAGCATAGATACGCAGTTCGAAGATCTGAATACCCTGTTGCAGATCGACCAGATAGGCTTCCGGTGTGGGGTTATCCAGCACCAGTGAGCAACGTTCGGCCGAGTCGATCAGGATCTTGGTCACTTCTTCCGTATTCGCCTCTGCCGGTGCCGGGACGGTCAGCACCACACGGGTCAGCGTGTCCGACAGCGACCAGTTGATAAACTGTTCGGTGATAAAGGCCTTGTTAGGCACGATAATCTCTTTGCGATCCCAGTCTGAAATGGTAGTGGCACGAGTATTGATCTTGGTGACGGTGCCCGTCAGGTTACGGATCGTCACCGTATCGCCGATGCGGATCGGTTTTTCAAACAGAATGATCAGGCCTGAAATAAAGTTGGAGAAGATCTCCTGCATACCAAAGCCCAAGCCCACGCTGAGCGCGGTGACCACCCATTGCAGTTTCGACCACTCGATACCGATCCAGGAAAAGCTGAGGATCGCCCCGAACAGCAGTAACAGGTATTTGGTGATGGTGGTAATGGCGTAGCCGGTGCCGGGCGTCAGATCCAGGTGCTGCAACACCGCCAACTCGAGCAACGCTGGCAGGTTACGCACTAGCTGCATGGTGACGATCAGTACCAGAATGGCGATCAGCAGTGCCCCCAAGGTGATTGGCTGAGCGATATCAATGCCATTCACCGTGGAGTTGACATCCCAGAGCTTGATATTTTCCAGGAAGCCGAAGGCCGAGTGGATCTCTGACCACAGGACGATCACCGAGACCAGTGCCACCATCGTCAGGATCGAACGCACCAACCTCAGCGACTGGGCGCTGATGGCATCCAGATCGATTTCCGTCTCATCCACCTCAATCGCACCTTCGATGCTGTTCGGGGTATGTGAGGATTCTTCTTCGCCTTTGGCACGTTGCGCCAGGATATCGGCACGGCGCTGTTTGGCACGGTCAAAGGCGATGCGGCGGCGTTGGATCAGCATCCAGCGGCGGATAATGTGGTAAATCACCAACAGCAGGAACCAGATGGCAACCGAGGTCTCCAGGCGTGCCAGCAGTTTCTGTGCGGTGGTCAGATAGCCGACGGCGGAAGCCAGCGCAGCAATCAGCGGTGCAGAAAGCAACAGCCCCCACAACGCGGTGTTGATCAGGTTTTCGCCGGAGCCTTTGTTATCCAGATACAGTGGAATACCGGCCCGCTTCAAGCTGTTGGTGACCAGCGCCAGCGCCAGACAGAGCAGAATGAAGCACAGGCGGCCAAGGGTATTGGCGAATTCGCGATCGTTGAGATTGTCGAAGGTGATCAGCGCCATAATCAACGGCACGATCAGCCAGATCGACATCTGGTAATAACGCATGGCGCGGGAAACCTGTTTCACCGGCCAGCGAAAATGCACGATGAACAACCCTTGCGGATGGGCGAAGGCGGCGCTGATCATACAGATCCACAGCACTGGCAGCGTGGCGGTGACGCCCTCACCGATGGCGACAGCAACCGGATACGGCCAGGCATTTTGCAAGCCGAAGCCCAGCGCTGCCCACAATACCGGCAGCGGTAAGGCCACCAGGATCGACCAAAATACGGTACGCAACGTCAGCAGGAATTCATCTTGCGTGACCTTGCCTACTCTGCTGCTGGCCCGTGCCAGAAACGCATGGTAATGCTTACGCGAACTGATGCTGAAAATCACCAACAGCACCGCGCCAAACAGCGGGATCAAGGTTTCCCGGCTAGTGACCATCATCACGAAGGCGCCACTGAGCTGCGTCAGGGTATCCAGTGACAATACACGGGTCAGATCCTGTGCCACATTGAGCGGATACGACAGGGTGATAGGGCTGATGTCTGGCACCCAGAACAGGTAACGGTGCGCTGCATCCTGAATTTCGTTCAGCGCATCAACCAACTGGGTGTTGGCCACCTTCAGCTTGGTCAGCTCAAGGATCTGGGTATCGCAGCCGGACAGCAGCGAATTCAACAGATCACGCTGGGTGCGTAGCTGGGCATCGACGATACGCTGCTGGGCGCTGGTCAGCGGGCTACCGTCATCTTGTTTAAACTCTTTGGCTCGCTGTGGCAGGCTTTCCAGTTGGTTTTCAAAATTCAGGCGTTGAACGCGCAAATCGGCCATGGCGCTGTCCAACTGCCGGGGTTTTGGCATTTCTGGCAAGATGGCGACCTGGGCGCGCAGGGTTTCCCCCAGCGCAGTAGAGGCGCTCAACCATTGGGACTGCTCAATGATGGTGCTCAACGCCTGGCGTACCTGCAGCGTTTGTGCGGCGGCCTGGCGCTGTTGGGAAGAGATCAGATCCATCTGTTGCGCCTGATCGTTCAGCGCAGCAGAAAGTTCACGGTTGATTTGCAACTGCTTGCGCAGGCTGGCGGGTAAATCGCCATTCTGCTCGGCCAATTGCTCGGTTTTTTCCAGCGCCCGTTCCGCTTCTCGCTGGCGTTGGCTGTTGAGGTTGTTACGTAGCGCCTGTAACTGGACATCAATTTTTTCATGCCGCGTTTTGTAGACATCGGCACGCATCCGCGCCAGTTCCTGGCGGTTATTGGCCGAGAGTTGAGCCAGGTCCAGCTCATCCACTTTCGCTTTACGTGCCGCTGCCTCTGCCTGTAACAGGGCAAGCTGCGCCAGTGCCAATGGCGTGGTTTGGTTATTGCCTTGAGCCTGTAGGCGGCGCTGAACTTCCGTTAACGCTCGCCGGGCTTCGGTTTGTTGCTGTGGCAGTTGGCTGAGAGAGTCGCCGATCTCGCGTGTCCGGTCCTGCTCCTGTTGCAACAGGCGGGCCTGTTCCAGCAGTTGACTGCTGGTTTGCAGAATTAACTGTTCCAGATCGCTGGCGGGCAGGTTTTCGCCGTTGGGCAGGATTTTGGTTTCTTCGAGGGTGAGCTGGCGGCGCAGCTCCTGCGTCATCTTCGGGAAATCGTCAATAACCCGCTGATACTGCTGTGAATTTTCCTGCGACTCTTTGCGTTCGGTGAGCCAGTTGATGGCGCTTTGCAGCGCCTCAACCACTTCCGCCTGATTAGGCGCGTTTTTATTGCCCTCGGCCAGCTTCAGTTCTTGCCGTAACTGGGATTCGTTGGGGATCGCGGCGGCGAGAACCGGCTGGATCAGTAGCAGGCTGAGCAATAAAGCGATAATCAGGCGCACAGCATTAATTCCCTTCGAAGGTGGCGTCTGGTGCAGCTGTGGCTTCAGCAAAAGCCTGGCCCATCCGGGTTACGGTGCCGTTGTTCAGGTGCGGAGCGAACTGCACGCTGCCAGGTGTGAACAGGTTGATGACCGTGGAACCGAGTTTGAAGCGGCCCATCTCTTCACCTTTAACCAGTTGGATCGCGCCTTCCATGCCTTCGGCTGGATAGGTCCAGCGGCGGATGATGCCTTCGCGGGGTGGCGTGACGGTACCGGCCCAGACGGTTTCGATGCTGCCCACAATAGTCGCCCCGACCAGGATCTGCACCATCGGCCCAAAGGCGGTATCGAATACGCAGATCACGCGCTCATTGCGCGCAAACAGATTCGGCACGTTGGCGGCGGTCAGCGGGTTAACCGAGAACAAATCGCCCGGCACGTAGATCATTTCGCGCAGTACGCCGTCACATGGCATATGGACACGGTGATAGTCGCTTGGCGCCAGATAGGTGGTGGCGAACAGGCCGTTACGGAAAGGCTCCGCTAACAGGTAGTTGCCAGCCAACAGGGCTTCCAGCGTGTAATTATGGCCTTTGGCCTGGAAAATTTGATCGTCGCGGATCGCCCCGAGCTGGCTGATGGCACCATCTGCTGGCAGTGTCAGCACGTGAGGCTCCGCTACGATCGGGCGTGCGCCATCACGTAATGGGCGAACGAAGAATTCATTGAACGTGGCATAGGAGGCTAAATCCGGGTTCTGTGCTTCCTGCATCTGTACGCGGTAATAGCGGGCAAACGCTTTTACCACCAGCTTCGTCAGCCAACCGGCTTTTTTATCTGCGCCCCAGCCCGCCAGGCGGGTTAACGCCAGCTTTGGCAGCCAATACTGTAATTTAATCTTGATGCTATCCAGCACATTAACCTCTTGAAAGGGGGTATAAGGGCGGGGATGGCGATTAGCGCAACCCCCGCACTGTGGATCAGTTATCTGCGTCCGAGAAGTTTTTGCGGGTTTTAACCTGCGCCATGCTTTCCAGGATGCGGTGATAGTTGTCGAAACGCTCTTTGGCTATGGCACCACTTTCCATCGCGGCGCGAATGGCGCAGCCCGGATCGGTATCGTGGCGGCAGTCGCGGAATTTACAACCGCCTAAATAGTCGCGGAATTCGACATAGGCCTGGGTGACCTGCTCTGGCTCCAGATGCCACAGACCAAATTCACGCACGCCAGGGGAGTCGATAACATCACCGCCATGTTGGAAGTGATACAACCGCGCCGCCGTGGTGGTATGTTGCCCCAGGCCGGAGACGTCGGAAACCTGATTTACCAGAATTTGCTTTTCCGTCTGCGGCAGCAGAGCGTTCAACAGGCTGGATTTGCCCACGCCGGACTGCCCGGCAAAGATGCTGATACGGTCGACCAGTGCCTGTTCAAAGGCTTCCATCCCTTCGCGGGTCTGGCTGGACACTTCGAGAACGCGATAGCCAATATGGCGATAGATGTCCATCATTCCGTCGACCACCTTACGCGCTTCGGCGTCCAGCAGGTCGATCTTGTTGAGCACGATCAGCGGCTCGACTTGCAGCGTTTCGCAGGCGACCAGGTAGCGATCGATCATGTTGAGTGAAAGTTCGGGCAAAATGGCCGACACGATGACGATCTGATCGATATTGGCGGCGATGGGTTTAACGCCGTCGTAGAAATCAGGGCGGTTCAGCACCGAGGTTCGTTCATGCACCGCTTCTACGATGCCTTTGACCCCCGCATGAGTGCCTACGCCAGGGCGCCAGACCACGCGATCGCCGGTAACCAGCGAACGTAGGGTGCGGCGAATGTTGCAGCGATGCTGGACGCCGTCTGCGGCTTCCACGTCTGCATGCATGCCAAAGCGGCTGATGACGATCCCGTCCTGCGGTTCGCCCAATTGGGAATCATCCAGCTCCGGCTTGTTGTCAGTACGCTTCAGGCGACGCTGATGGTTGGCCTGTACGCGGCGTTCTTGACCTTTGGACAGTTTGTTCTTACTCACTGAGCCTCACTTGAATCGGCATTTATCGCTCGGGGCGAGCAAAAAGGCTATGATACACGCTATTTTATATTAAATAACCGTTCTTGGCCGCCACGCACGCTGGCATTAGCCGCGGGCTTGCCCGTGGTTTGTTTATCTTTCGGCTTTATACGCAGGAAAAATCATGACAGGAAACGAAAACAACCTGATTTGGATCGATCTGGAGATGACCGGGTTGGACCCTGAACGCGATCGTATTATCGAGATCGCGACGTTGGTGACCGATGCCAATTTGAATATCCTTGCCGAAGGACCGGTGATCGCAGTGCATCAATCAGATGAGCAACTGGCGCTGATGGATGACTGGAATGTGCGCACGCATACTGGCAGTGGGCTGGTGGAGCGTGTGAAAGCCAGCCAGCATGACGATCGTGCCGCCGAACTGGCCACTATTGCTTTCCTGCAAGCGTGGGTGCCAGCAGGTAAATCACCAATCTGTGGCAACAGCGTTGGCCAGGATCGCCGTTTCCTGTTCCGCTATATGCCGCTGCTGGAAGCCTACTTCCACTATCGCTATCTGGATGTCAGCACTTTGAAAGAGCTGGCGCGCCGCTGGAAACCGGAGATCCTGCCAGGTTTCAAGAAGCAGGGCACCCATCAGGCGTTGGATGATATCCGCGAATCCGTTGCGGAACTGGCGTACTACCGCGAGCATTTTATTCAGCTGTAGTCGGCATCAATTTCATAAAAGGGGGCGGAGGATTAATCCACGCCCCCTTTTCTATTGCGTGGATCTAGGGTTTGGCTTTAGGGACGAAGGGGGGTTTGGCAAACCAGACCAGCACGATGGCTAGCAGAAACACGCCAGCCAGCGCATAAGAAATATCATTGAAGGCGATCTGTGCGGCCTGTTCGGAGACCAGGTTATTCAGCCGTTCATAGCCTGACTGCGCCTGGCCCAGCCCTAAAGTTGTGACCGCCTGACGAGTCTCTTGATCGTAAACGGTCAGGGATTCGCCTAATTGGGCGTGATGGGAAACCGCACGGCGATCCCACATCAAGGTCGTAATGGAGACCGCCAGGCTGGCCCCTAACGTACGCATAAAGGTGGCAAGCCCTGAGCCAGCCGCGATCTCGTTCGGTTTGAGGTCGGAGAGCAAGATGGCGTTGATCGGCATGATAAACAGTGCCAGCCCTAACCCCTGCAACAGTTGGATCAGTGCGATATGCTGGAAATCAATCTCAATGACAAAGCCTGAACGTAGGAAAGAGGCTGTGGCCAGCAGTAAGAAAGCCCCGCACACCAGCCAGCGCATGTTGAAACGCGACGCATATTTGCCCATAAAGGGCATCAGCAGCAGCGGCAAAATCCCCATGGGGGCTACGGCCAACCCTGCCCAGATAGGGGGGTAGCCCAAGGTTCGCTGTAGCCAAAGTGGCATGATGACGTTAGTGGCGTAAAAAGCGGAATAGGCACCGATCAGTGCAAGCGTACCCACCCGGAAATTGCGATGACGGAATAGCTGCAGATTGACGATCGGCTGTGAGTCGGTCAGTTCCCAGATAACAAAAAACAGCAAGCTGACTACGGCGACGATAGCCAGCACGACGATCTGGGATGAATTGAACCAATCCTCTTCGTTGCCTTTATCCAGCAAGATCTGCAGTGCGCCCACCCCCAGGATCAACGCGACTAGCCCAACGCGATCCACCTTGGCACGCATGGTGCTCTCGGGGCGGCCATGCATTTGGCTGGCAACCAGAGTACAGGCAAAAATGCCGACCGGAATATTGATCAGGAAGGTCCAGCGCCATGAATAAAAATCGGTGATCCACCCACCGAGCAAGGGGCCCGCAACCGGAGCGACTACGGTGACCATGGCGATCATGGACAGGGCATAACCTCGTTTTTCTGGCGGGTAAATCGACAACATCAGCGCTTGGGTTGTCGGGATCAGTGGCCCCGCCACGGCCCCTTGAAACACGCGGCAGAGAATTAACATTTCCATATTGATGGCCATTCCGCACGCTAATGAGGCGGCAGTGAACAATCCCATTGACCAGAGAAACAGCCGCAACTGGCCAATGCGACGCACCAGAAAACCCGTGAGTGGCAAGGCAATCGCGTTGCTGGCGGCAAAACTGGTAATCACCCAGGCGCTTTGGCTACTGCTGGCTCCCAGATTACCGGCGATGGTCGGCAAGGAGACATTGGCGATAGTGCCATCAAGCACATACATAAAGACCGCCAAAGCCAGGCCAAAGGTGGTCCAGTTGACGCTGGGGGGACGGAAACCCTGGGCGGGGGTCGTGGAGCTCATAAATGCCCCCCATTAGCCTTAACGATCCGTTCGATCAAGGCGTCTGACTGACTCAGTTGATCGCGGTAGACATCGGTCGCCAACAAGGGCTCTGGCGATCGTTGGGCTAATAACGCACCGTTACGATCATGCAGATCCACATTGACCTGCATGGACAACCCAATGCGTAGCGGATGGCTAATGAGCTGCTCGGGCTGAGTTAGGGAGATCCGTACCGGTACACGCTGAACGATTTTGATCCAGTTCCCCGTGGCATTCTGTGCTGGCAGCAGCGCGAATGCGGCACCGGTGCCAATACCCAAATTCTGTACCTGGCCGTTATAGCGTATGGTTTTGCCATAGACATCGGCATAGATCTCTACCGGTTGTTCGATGCGAATATCACGCAGTTGAGCCTCAGTGAAATTAGCCTCGATCCAGACTTTATCCAGTGGCACGACGGCCATCAGCGCTTCGCCTGGCTGTACTCTCTGGCCCAACTGCACCTTACGTTTGGCGACATACCCCGTGACTGGGGCGACGATGGTGGTGCGTGAGCGATCGAGGAAAGCGATACGCAATGCCGCTATTGCTGCCAGCACTTCGGGGTGTGAAGTCAGGCTGGTGTTATCAACTAATGAGAGATTTTGCTGGTACTGTTGCTCGATAGCGTCGAGCGCGCTCTGTGCTTCCAGAAAGGCGTTGTTGGCATGGGCTAATTCCTCTTTAGATATGGCACCAGAAAGGGTAAGGGCACGGCGTCGTTGGTAATCGGCGCGAGCTTTGTCCCGCGTGGCTTGGCGGACAGCGATTTCGGCCTTGGCACCGGTGACCGCGCTATACAAACCACGTACTTTTCGCACCACGTTAGCCAGGTGGGCCTCGGCATTGTCCAGTGCCAGTTGGCTGTCACCAGGATCAAGCTTAATCAGCGTATCGCCAGCGAACACCAATTCGCCATCATCGACGTTGATGGAGACCACGGTGCCATGAAACTGTGGCGTGATCTGTACGACATCCCCCTGAACATAGGCGTTATCGGTGCTGGCATACCAGCGACCATACGCACCATACCATCCTCCCCAGAGGATAGCGGTAAGCAGACAGGCTGCCCCCAGTAAATACAGTAGCCAAGGGCGTTTACTGCTCGCAGGGGTGGGGGGAGTGGTCTTAACATCGTTCATTAGGGGGCCTCTGGTTGGTCAAAGAGCGGAGAAAGTATGAATAATGGACAACTGTCGAAAAGTTGGATAACGTTATTTATGCTAAAAATAATGAGAAACAATCATGACGGTAGCATTGCTTGCCAATCATCCATCCGACCTCAGTGAACGTGCCGATGGCCCTTCACTGATCGCTATGTGGGGTGAAGACGATCCGGGTCTTGAGTTTCGTCTGGGGACGCGTGAATACGATTGGCACCAGCATTTGCGGGGGCAGCTGTTCTGCGTGGAGAACGGCTTGTTGCATGTTCGCACCAGGCAAGGCTCCTGGCTGTTACCACCGAATCGTGCCGGCTGGATACCTTCACACGAGCCGCACAAAGTCAGCATCAGCGGCGTCATGAGCGGCTGGACGGTGCTGATTACGCCTGATGCGAGCAAAGACTTGCCCGATCAACCCTGTGTGATTGGCATCAGTGAGTTGATGAATGCGTTAGTACGCCGCGCGGTGTCTTGGTCGTTTGAAGAGACTTTGCAAGTTGAACAGGAGCGAATGATTGCGGTGCTGTTGGATGAAATCCGGCGTTCGCCTCATCAGCCGCTGCATTTGAGAATGCCTACCGACCGGCGCTTATTGCGGATCACCAATGCGATCCTTGCCGCGCCTGATGACACCAGGACCTTGCAAGCCTGGGCGGCTTGGGGAGGGCTTTCGCCTAGCACCCTGTCGCGTTTGTTTATGGCCGAGACGGGCAACAGCTTTGCACAATGGCGTCAACAGGCAAGGTTGTCCCACGCGTTGGAAATGCTGGCTAATGGTATGGCTGTGAGCAGTATTGCTGATGCTCTGGGGTATGCGACCCCCAGCAACTTTATCGCGATGTTCAGACGGTGTTTTGGCGATTCACCCGCCCATTATTTTTCCAAGCGAAAGTCGCTGTGATTCGATCTATTGGTCGTTCACCGTGATGAGGGACCAAATCCTGACCTTGGTTGCCCGCAAAGCAGGTTTTTACCTATCCCGGCATGAAAATTCACCATTTCGGTGCTTAAAGCAGCAATCAGACAAAATTCGCGTTTTTTTGCTTTCAGGGGCTTGCGGCGAAAAGGATTTCTCGTATAATGCGCACCCCGTACCGATGAAGAATTTCGTTCCATTCACCATCGTTACGCCGGGCGGGAATAGCTCAGTTGGTAGAGCACGACCTTGCCAAGGTCGGGGTCGCGAGTTCGAGTCTCGTTTCCCGCTCCAAAAATTTCAAAGGCCATGTTGTTCATTGTTGGCCGAATGCTTCAAGCATATCAATGCGGGAATAGCTCAGTTGGTAGAGCACGACCTTGCCAAGGTCGGGGTCGCGAGTTCGAGTCTCGTTTCCCGCTCCAATTTTATCTCCAGTTTACATTCAATCCTACGCCGCTTCCGGTGTGACTTTCGCTCGGTTATACATACTCAGAAAATATGTTGTGAACAGAGTTATCCACAGTTTCTGTACATAATACCTTCTGTGCAAAATTGCAACGTTGCACAAATGAAATTTATATCTCATTGATAATCATAAATATTTATTTCTTATAAAACGTTATCTCGATCACTTGCTCTTTTTGTGACGCTTGAAAGACAACGCATTTTTATTTTTATGCACAAATCCACAGGGAGAGTCTGAGGGTTTTCTAAGCATCCCTCGGTAATCCTTTCTCGACCGCCCGAATTAAACGTTTTTTCTGCGTAGTCTGCACCTCAACCGCCAGGGCTTCACGGCGTGCAAGCTGTTGAGCCAGTGCCCAATTGATGTGTTCGTCCAGCATCGGATCCTGACCTTGCCGAGTCTGCAAGCTGATAACGATCTGATCCAGATAAGGGGCGTTGCCGAGTGCTACCGCGATATTGCGTAACCAGCGCAAATGGCCGATACGTCGGATGGCAGAGCCTTCGGTGATACGGAGAAACTTCTCCTCATTCCAGCCAAACAGCTCGATCAGTTGCGGAGCATGCAGCGCAGCGCGGGGGCTGAAATCGTCTTCATCCGTCAACTGCGAGAAGCGGTTCCAAGGGCAAATGAGCTGGCAATCGTCGCAGCCGTAGATTCTATTGCCCATCAGAGGGCGGAATTCTTCTGGAATAGCGCCTTCCAGCTCGATGGTCAGGTAGGAGATGCAGCGCCGGGCATCGACGGTGTAAGGGGCAACTATCGCACCGGTAGGGCAAGTGGTGATGCAGGCGACACAGCGGCCACACTGCTCTTCCTGCGGCTTATCCACCGGCAGGGGCAAATCGATTAACAACTCGCCCAGGAAAAACCAGGAGCCAGCGTCGCGGTTGAGGATCAGTGAGTGTTTACCAACCCAGCCGATGCCGGCTTTTGAGGCCAAGGCTCGCTCCATGATGGGGGCCGAATCCACAAAGGGCCGGAAATTCAGTTCACCGCAATAAGCCTGGATTTGATCGCCGAGTTTTTTTAGCCGTTGGCGTAGCAGCTTGTGATAATCACGCCCCAGCGCATAACGGCTAACGTAGCCCAACTGCGGGTTTTTTAACGTACTGGCGAACGCGGCTTTCGCGGGCAGATAGTTCATGCGCACGCTGATCACCCGCAGCGTGCCGGGTAATAATTCATGTGGCCGTGCACGCATCATGCCGTGGCGTGCCATCCACTCCATCTCGCCGTGGTATTGCTTATCCAGCCACGCCTGCAATCTGGGTTCTTCCGCGCTGAGATCGGTATCGCAGATCCCCACTTGCTGGAATCCTAGCGATTGCCCCCATTGCTTGATATGTTGGGCGAGTTGATCGAGATCGAGGGGGTGTGTCATGACGGGCCATAGTGAGAAACAATACTGTTCCAGTTTACCACACTCTGTTTGGTCTGCAGACTGGATCCGCCAGGCAGAACCTGCTGCTGCCGCAACGCTTGGCCTCTCTTTGTATTCGTTAATGCAGCGTGCCGGTGCGGCGGCTTATGAGCTGGCGTGCGACCGCTATCCGGCCAGCAGGCATTGGCTGGTGCTGTGTGGGCATGGCAATAACGGTGGCGATGGTTATGTGGTTGCTCGTCTGGCCCGTGCTGCGGGCATCAAGGTGACGCTCATTGCCTGCGAAGGCGTTCGTCCATTGCCACCAGAGGCCGCCACTGCCCGGCAAGCCTGGCTGGAAAGCGGCGGAGAAGTCCTGCCCGCGACCAGCCGTTGGCCAGAGGATGTTGATCTCATCATTGATGGATTGTTAGGCACCGGGTTGGGGGCGGCCCCCAGAGCGCCCTATGATGCGCTGATCGAGGCGGCCAACCGAGCCGATGCGCCAGTGGTGGCTTTGGATATCCCTTCAGGCCTGCTGGCTGAAAGCGGAGCCGTGCCGGGAGTCTCGATCCGTGCGGCACATACGCTGACTTTTATTGCACTCAAACCAGGGTTGCTGACCGGGCAGGCGCGTGATTGGGTGGGGCAACTGCATTACAGTACGCTAGGACTGGTGGATTGGTTGGCAACACAGTCTCCACAGATCGAGCGTATTACGGCTGGCGATTTGGCCAGGTGGCTGAAGCCTCGCCGTCCTTGTTCTCATAAAGGGGATCATGGTCGTTTACTGTTGGTCGGTGGCGATCACGGTTTTGGCGGAGCTATCCGCATGGCTGCGGAAGCCGCACTGCGTGCCGGGGCTGGACTGGTGCGAGTGCTTACTCACAGTGAGAACATTGGGCCGCTGCTGACCGCCCGGCCTGAGTTGATGGTGCAGCGCCTGAGTGACGATATTCTGCAACAGGCGCTGGACTGGGCTGATGTGGTCGTGATTGGCCCGGGGCTTGGCCAGGGCGATTGGGGCCGCAATGCGTTGCAACAGCTGCAAGCCAGTGATAAACCAACATTATGGGACGCTGATGCGCTTAACTTACTGGCATTACACCCCGAGAAGCGTCAGAATCGTATTATTACCCCGCATCCTGGTGAAGCCGCGCGATTATTGAGCTGCCGCACCGCTGATATTGAGAGTGATCGCTTACTTGCAACCCGCAGGTTGGTTGCACAATACGGCGGCGTTGTGGTGCTGAAAGGCGCAGGGACCTTGATCGCTGATGAGCATGGACAGATGGCGATCGCCGACGTTGGCAATCCTGGCATGGCATCCGGTGGCATGGGAGATGTGCTGTCGGGTATCATTGGCGGTTTGTTGGCGCAAAAGCTGCCGCTATATGATGCTGCCTGCGCGGGCTGCGTAGTGCACGGCGCAGCGGCGGATCATGTTGCGGCAAAACAAGGAACAAGGGGATTACTGGCCACCGATCTGCTGGCGGTGATCCCTCATTACGTTAACCCTGAGTTGGCAAAATAGACATTATCGAATGAAAGAACTCGTTTTACCGCTGCCGGATGAGGCAGCCACAGTCGCACTGGGGGCCGTCCTGGCCCAGGCGTGCGATCGTGCCAGCGTGATTTATCTTTATGGGGATTTGGGTGCCGGTAAAACCACCTTCAGCCGCGGCTTTTTGCAGGCGTTAGGCCATCAGGGCAATGTGAAAAGCCCAACCTATACGCTGGTGGAACCTTATGCGCTGCAACCGCTGGCGGTCTATCACTTTGATCTTTATCGCCTGGCTGACCCGGAAGAACTCGAATTTATGGGTATCCGCGACTATTTTGCCCAGGACTCGATTTGCCTGGTGGAGTGGCCGCAGCAGGGTACCGGCGTGCTGCCCGATCCCGATCTGGAACTGCATCTCAGTTACCAAGACGAAGGGCGTCAGGCGAAGCTCCAGGCGGTTTCCGCCTATGGCGAACAATTATTGGAAAGTATTCAGAGGCAACAAGGATGACGCAGCAATGATGTATGGGTTAAGAAGATTTGCTGTGATTGCCTTGCTCGCGTTGCTGGGGCCGTTTGGTGCCTGGGCGGCATCGTCCCTCTCCGACGTCAAAGTGACCAATGCTCAGCGTGAAGCCACGGTGTCAGTGAGCTTTACTGGCCCTCCCTCGTATAGCTTCTCAACCATACATGGTCCAGAACGGGTGGTCCTGGACGTGAATCAAACGGGCAAAGTGGGCGGCCTGCCGTTGAACTTCAGCGGCCAAAACCTGGTAAAAAGCATTCGTTCCAGTAAGCCGAAAGATGCACAAAGCGTACGCTTGGTGTTTGATTTAACCCAACGTGCCAAAACCCGTGTGGCGACGCGTCAAGAGGGCAACAGTTACATCGTCGTCTTCACCATCACCTCAGAAGCCAAAACGACGACAAACACTGTCCGTAAGGCACCGGTGCCTGTGCCGGTGGTGGCTGAGCCAGTGCGTAAAGCACCGGTTACGTCGAGTAACGCCAATCCATTTACTCCGAAGTCGGCTGCGGTATCAGGCACGGCAACCAGCATTACCCCACGTAGCAGCCGAGTGTCGGCCGGTTCTGGCGATCGGGTGGTGGTGGCGATCGACGCAGGCCACGGTGGGCAAGATCCTGGTGCTATCGGGCCAAACGGTCTGAAAGAGAAAAACGTCACTATTGCCATCGCGCATCGCCTACGTGCGTTGTTGGATGCCGATCCGATGTTTAAAGCGGTGATGACGCGTAACGGGGATTATTTTATTTCGGTGATGGGCCGTTCAGACGTGGCGCGCAAGCAGGGGGCCAACGTGTTGGTGTCTATCCACGCGGATGCCGCGCCGAATCGCAGTGCCAAAGGGGCTTCGGTTTGGGTATTGTCCAATCGCCGGGCTAACAGCGAGATGGCCGGTTGGTTGGAACAGCATGAGAAACAGTCCGAACTGCTGGGTGGCGCGGGCGATCTGTTGGCCAACAGCCAGGCCGACCCTTATCTGAGTCAGGCGGTGTTGGATCTGCAGTTCGGTCATTCGCAGCGCGTCGGTTATGACGTGGCCGTTAAGGTCTTGCAACAGTTACAGGTCGTAGGTTCATTGCACAAACGCCGTCCGGAACACGCCAGCCTGGGAGTGCTGCGTTCACCGGATATTCCATCGCTGCTGGTGGAAACCGGGTTTATCAGTAATAGCACGGAGGAGCGACTGCTGGGCAGTAGCGCATATCAGGATAAAATTGCACGGGCGATCCACAACGGCCTGCGCAGTTATTTCCTGGCGCATCCGCTACAAGCCGACCCAAAGGTGGAAAACCGCCCGCTGGACGTCGCAGCGGCGGTTAACTCCACGACAGACGATCTCAGACAGCCTGAGCCGGTGACCAGCCCGGCCAGAAGTAGCGCCAGCGTAGGAAAAACGCAGATCCATGTGGTGAAGCGGGCGGAAACGCTTTCCGGCATTGCCGATAGCTATGGCACCAGCGTGGCGGCGCTACGTGAGCTGAACAAGCTGAAAAAAGACGGCGTCTGGGTTGGTCAGCGTCTGAAGGTCCCCGCTGGGAAAACGGCGGCAGTACCGGTTCAGGCCAAGGCAAAAAGCACCAAACCGAGCAAACATAAGGTGACTCGCGGTGACACGCTGTCATCCATCGCCGCGCGATATGGCGTCAGCGTCAGCGAGCTTAAACGGGTTAACAAATTAAAGTCGGATGTTGCGCCGCTGGATCGGACGCTGATCATTCCGTAGGCTTGATGCCAACAACAGAGGGAGCCCCATGTCTATCCAGGTGTTACCGCCACAGCTAGCCAACCAGATTGCCGCCGGAGAAGTGGTCGAACGGCCTGCGTCGGTGGTCAAAGAGCTGGTAGAAAATAGCCTGGATGCTGGGGCAACGCGGATTGATATTGATATCGAACGCGGCGGGGCCAAACTGATCCGCATCCGTGATAACGGCTGCGGCATTGCCAAAGCCGACCTGGCCTTGGCCCTGGCGCGCCATGCCACCAGTAAGATCAGTACGCTTGACGATCTGGAGGCCATAGTCAGCCTGGGCTTTCGCGGCGAAGCGTTGGCCAGTATCAGCTCGGTGTCCCGTCTGATGTTGACCTCACGCACGGCGGAACAGAGCGAAGCCTGGCAAGCCTACGCGGAAGGGCGCGATCAGGCGGTCACCGTCAAACCGGCAGCTCATCCGGTGGGCAGCACGCTCGAAGTGCTCGATCTGTTTTACAACACCCCCGCACGGCGCAAGTTCATGCGCACCGAAAAAACCGAATTTGGCCATATCGACGAAGTGGTGCGGCGCATTGCGCTGGCGCGTTTCGATGTGGCGATCAACCTCAGCCATAACGGCAAGCTGATGCGTCAGTATCGCGCGGCAAAAGAAGAAAGCCAGCATGAGCGGCGTCTGGCCAGCATTTGTGGCCCCGCCTTCTTGCAGCATGCGTTGGCGATTTCCTGGCAGCATGGCGATCTCAGCATCCGCGGCTGGGTGGCGGATCCGCAAGGGGCGCGCCAGCTTGGCGAAATGCAGTATTGCTACGTCAACAGCCGGATGATGCGCGATCGGCTGATTAATCATGCCATTCGTCAGGCGTATCAGGATCAGTTGAAAGACGATCAGTTGCCTGCCTATGTGCTGTATCTGGAAGTGGATCCGCATCAGGTGGATGTCAACGTCCATCCGGCCAAGCATGAGGTGCGTTTTCATCAGGCTCGGCTGGTACATGACTTTATCTACCAGGCGGTTACTACGGTGTTGCAGCAGGCGGGTAATGTCGCGCTGCCATTGGCTGAAGAGTCCGCTGCGCAGGAGGCTCCCGTCTGGCAGCCGGAGAACCGCGTTGCCGCCGGTGGTAACCACTTCTCCCAGCCTGCGCCACAGCGTGAACGTCAGCCTGCTGAACCCTCCGCTGCCCGTGAGCGTGCCCCGCAGCCAGCCTATCAGGCCGGTGCGGGTTACCAAAAGCGTGAAGGCGAGCTGTATGGCAAGCTGTTGCAGGCTACGCCGCCAGCAGAAACGGTAAAACAGCCGCTGTTCCCGCCGGTTAACGCCGTGCAGGAAACGCCGCTCGCCGGTAGTCAGCACAGTTTTGGCCGCGTTCTGATGATTTGCCCGCCGAGCTATGCGCTGGTTGAACAGCGTCAGCAGTTGGCGTTACTGAACCTGACTATGGCCGAACGTTGGCTGCGTCAGGCGCAGCTTTGCCCGCCTGAAGAGGGATTACGGCCGCAGCCGCTGCTGATCCCGATTAAGCTGACGTTGAATAAAAATGAAGCGGCCGCCTGCGTGCAACATCAGGCGCTGCTGGTCAAAATGGGGTTGGAGCTGCAATCCGATCACGGCCGTGTGACTTTGCGCGCAGTACCTTTACCATTACGCCAACAAAATTTACAAAAGTTGATACCCGAGCTGTTAGGCTATCTGGCCGAACATCAGGAGATGTCGCCAACGGTGCTATCCATCTGGATCGCCAGCCAATTAGGCAGCGAACATGAAGTGTGGAACAGCTCGCAAGCGATACAATTGTTGACAGAAGTTGAACGACTTTGCCCGCAACTGGTCAAATCCCCTCCTGCCGCTCTTTTACAACCCGTTGATTTGCAGGCTGCATTGGCAGCGCTTAAGCATGACTGAAATTGAAATGACCCCTCGTCCCCCAGCCATTTTTATCATGGGGCCAACGGCCTCAGGCAAAACCGCCTTGGCGATGGCGCTGCGTGAGCGCTTGCCCGTCGAACTGATCAGTGTCGATTCCGCCCTGATTTATCGCGGTATGGATATCGGCACCGCCAAACCCTCGGCGGAAGAGTTGGCCCTGGCGCCACACCGGTTGATCGATATCCGCGATCCTGCGCAAGCGTACTCGGCAGCCGATTTTCGTGCCGATGCGCTGCGCGAAATGGCTGATATTACTGCCGCTGGGCGTATTCCGCTGTTGGTGGGGGGCACAATGCTTTACTTTAAGGCGTTACTCGAAGGTTTATCGCCGTTACCTTCTGCCGATCCCGCCGTGCGCGAGCAGATTGAGCAGCAGGCAGCGGAACACGGTTGGGAGGCTTTGCACCGCCAATTGCAGGCGATAGACCCGGTTTCCGCGTTACGTATTCATCCGAATGATCCACAGAGACTCTCCAGAGCACTGGAAGTTTTTTTGATTTCGGGTAAAACTTTAACTGAACTGACTAAAATTTCGGGTGAATCGTTGCCGTATCATGTTCACCAATTTGCGATCGCGCCAGTCAGCCGGGAGTTGTTGCATCAACGTATCGAGCTGCGGTTCAATCAGATGTTGGCGGCGGGTTTTGAGGCGGAAGCGCGTGCACTTTTTGCACGGGGTGATTTGCATACGGATTTGCCTTCCATTCGCTGTGTCGGTTATCGCCAGATGTGGTCATATTTTTCTGGCGAGATTAGTTACGATGAGATGGTTTTTCGAGGTATTTGCGCAACACGTCAGTTGGCCAAACGCCAGATGACCTGGTTACGGGGTTGGGAGTCGGTTCGGTGGTTGGACAGTGAAAAGCCGGGAGAGGCTTTAGACTCGGTAACACAGGTTGTTAGTGCATAGGTTGAGTGATTGTGTACAATTGATGAGTATTCAGCGCGCAAATTTTTTAGGTCGTTTATTTTGAGCCGACAGGTTCTTGGTTAAAAACAACAAACAAATAAGGAAAAGATAGAATGGCTAAGGGGCAATCTTTGCAAGATCCGTTCCTGAACGCATTGCGTCGTGAACGTGTTCCGGTTTCTATTTATTTGGTGAATGGTATTAAGCTGCAAGGCCAGATTGAGTCTTTTGACCAGTTTGTCATCCTGTTGAAGAACACGGTGAGCCAGATGGTTTATAAGCACGCTATCTCTACCGTTGTTCCATCGCGCCCGGTATCGCACCACAGCAACACCCCGAGCAGCGGCGGCACCAGCAATTATCACCATGGTAACAACCCGTCTGCGCCGCAACAGCCGCAGCAGGAAAGCGATGACGCTGAATAAAGCGCGTTGCGAGTCAACCATGACGGGGTGCATAAGCAGCGCAGTGCTGTTTATGTCCCCCAAACTCGCGGTTTTGTTCCGTTTGAGAGGTTGCACGCTTGTTTGACCGTTATGAAGCCGGTGAGCAGGCCGTCCTGGTTCATATCTATTTCTCGCAAGACAAAGATACAGAAGATCTCAGTGAGTTCGAATCGCTGGTGTCCTCTGCGGGCGTTGAGGCTTTGCAAGTGGTTACTGGTAGCCGCAAAGCACCTCACCCAAAATACTTTGTCGGTGAAGGAAAGGCCGAAGAAATTGCAGATGCGGTGAAAGCCAGCGGCGCGTCTGTTGTCCTGTTTGATCACGCCCTTTCCGCAGCGCAGGAGAGAAATCTCGAACGCCTGTGTGAATGTCGGGTGATCGATCGCACCGGGTTGATTCTCGACATCTTTGCCCAGCGTGCCCGTACCCATGAAGGTAAGCTGCAGGTAGAGTTGGCGCAATTGCGTCATATTGCCACTCGTCTGGTTCGTGGTTGGACTCACCTTGAACGTCAGAAAGGGGGGATTGGCCTGCGCGGGCCGGGGGAGACCCAGTTAGAGACTGACCGTCGCCTGCTACGCGATCGTATCAGCCTGATCCTGCGTCGCCTTGAGCGGGTAGAGAAGCAGCGCGATCAAGGGCGACGAGCACGTACCCGTGCCGATGTGCCAACCGTATCGCTGGTGGGTTATACCAACGCCGGCAAATCAACCCTGTTTAACCGAATTACGTCTGCCGGAGTGTATGTGGCGGACCAGCTATTTGCCACCCTGGATCCTACCCTGCGGCGCATTGACGTGGCGGACGTAGGCGATACCGTGTTGGCGGATACCGTAGGTTTTATCCGGCACTTGCCGCACGATCTTGTTGCCGCGTTCAAAGCGACACTGCAAGAGACGCGCCAGGCCTCTCTGTTGTTACATGTGATCGACGCTGCGGATACCCGGGTGGATGAAAACATTGAAGCGGTGAACTCCGTGTTGGCAGAGATTGAGTCGGATGAGATCCCTACACTGTTAGTGATGAACAAAATAGATATGCTGGATGACTTTGTCCCGCGTATCGATCGCAACGAGGAAAATTTACCGATCCGAGTGTGGCTGTCCGCCGCCAGCGGTGAAGGTATCCCGTTGCTATTTCAGGCGTTGACGGAGCGCTTATCGGGGGAAATCGCGCATTATGAGCTGCGCTTACCGCCACAGGCTGGCCGTCTTCGTAGCCGTTTCTACCAGCTTCAGGCGATCGAAAAAGAGTGGAATGAAGAGGACGGCAGTATCGGCGTGGTGGTGCGTATGCCGATCGTGGAGTGGCGTCGCCTCTGCAAGCAGGAACAGGAACTGATTAACTTTATCGTATGATCATATCCTGTTACATTTGTGTGCCCGCTCAATAGAAGAGTGGGCTAAGCATTAGCCTGAAGTACCCAATCACAGAATAATGGAGCTAAAACATGGCGTGGAATCAGCCCGGTAATAACGGACAGGACCGCGACCCGTGGGGGAGCAGCAATAATAATGGCGGCAACTCTGGCGGTAACAATAAAGGCGGTCGCGATCAAGGACCACCGGATTTAGACGATATCTTCCGCAAGCTGAGCAAGAAATTGAGCAGCCTGACCGGCGGTGGCAAAGGCTCCAACGGCAATAACAGCGGTGGAACGGGTTCAATCGGGCCGGGCTTCAGTGGCAAGATTGTCGGCATTGCTGCGGTTGCGGTGGTGGTGATCTGGGCCGCCAGCGGTTTCTATACCATCAAAGAAGCCGAACGTGGTGTGGTCACTCGCTTTGGTAAATTCAGCCATCTGGTGCAGCCAGGTCTGAACTGGAAACCGACGTTTATCGATCAGGTTCGCCCGGTTAACGTGGAGTCGGTCCGTGACCTGTCCGCGTCCGGTGTGATGCTGACTTCCGATGAGAACGTGGTGCGCGTCGAGATGAACGTGCAGTACCGCGTTTCCGATCCGGCAGCCTATCTGTTCAGCGTAACCGATGCCAACGACAGCCTGAGACAGGCGACAGACAGCGCATTGCGTGGTGTTATCGGTAAATACACCATGGACAAGATCCTGACCGAAGGCCGTACCATCGTCCGTAGCGACACTCAGCGTGTACTGGAAGAAACCATCCGTCCGTACAAAATGGGGATCACTCTGCTGGACGTCAACTTCCAGGCTGCACGTCCGCCGGAAGAGGTGAAAGCCGCGTTTGATGATGCGATCGCCGCACGTGAGAACGAGCAGCAATCCATTCGTGAAGCAGAAGCTTACGCCAACGAAGTTCAGCCGCGTGCCAACGGTGCTGCACAGCGCCTGCTGGAAAATGCGCGCGCCTACCAGGCCCAGACCGTTCTGGAAGCCCAGGGTGAGGTTGCTCGTTTCGCCAAGCTGTTGCCGGAGTACAAAGCCGCACCGGAAATTACCCGTGAGCGTCTGTACCTCGAAACCATGGAAAAAGTGTTGAGCCACACCCGTAAGGTGTTGGTGGCAGACAACAAAGGCAATAACAGTCTGATGGTGCTGCCACTGGATCAAATGCTGCGCGGTGCCGGTAAGCCGGTTACCGAAGGCAGCAAAGATGCCGGACAGAACCTTCTCGCCCCTGCGCCAGCCTCGACTCCTTCATCGGATGCGAGCACTAACAGTTCCAGCAGTGGTTCCATCATGGACCAACGTCGGGCTAATGCGCAGCGTGGCGACAACACACGCGTAGGGAGAGAATAATCAATGCGTAAGTCTTTCATAGTTATCCTCGCGGTGGTGTTGGTAGCCCTTTACGCCTCAATGTTTGTGGTTCAGGAAGGCGAGCGCGGCATCGTGCTGCGTTTCAGTAAAGTTCTGCGCGACAGCGAAAACAAACCGCTGGTTTATGCACCGGGTCTGCACTTCAAGATCCCGTTTATTGAAACCGTGAAAATGCTGGATGCCCGTATCCAGACCATGGACAACCAGGCCGATCGCTTCGTGACCAGCGAGAAGAAAGACCTGATCGTCGACTCCTACCTGAAATGGCGTATTAGTGATTTCAGCCGCTACTACCTGGCGACCGGTGGTGGTGATGTTTCTCAGGCGGAACTGCTGCTGAAACGCAAGTTTAACGACCGTCTGCGTTCCGAGATTGGCCGTTTGGACGTGCGTGACATCGTGACTGACTCCCGTGGCCGTCTGATGGCAGACGTGCGTGAGGCGCTGAACACCGGTACCGTGGGTGACGGCGAAGAAGCCGCCGCCAGCGAAGCCGATGACGCTATCGCATCTGCCGCAGCCCGTGTTGAGCGTGAAACCAATGGCAAACAGCCAGCGGTTAACCCTAACAGCATGGCAGCACTGGGTATTGAAGTGGTGGACGTCCGTATCAAGCAGATCAACCTGCCTGCGGAAGTGTCCGATGCGATCTTCCAGCGTATGCGTGCAGAGCGTGAGGCGGTAGCCCGTCGTCACCGTTCACAAGGTAAGGAAGAGGCTGAGAAGCTTAAAGCCACCGCCGACTACGAAGTGACCCGTACCATCGCGGAAGCCGAGCGTCAGGCGCGTATCACCCGCGGTGCGGGCGATGCGGAAGCAGCTAAACTGTTTGCCGATGCCTTCAGTCAGGATCCGGATTTCTACGCTTTCATCCGTAGCCTGCGTGCTTATGAAACCAGCTTCGGCCCAGGCAATCAGGACGTGTTGGTGCTGAGCCCGGACAGCGATTTCTTCCGCTACATGAAGTCGCCGGTTGCTACGCGCAACAGATAACGTCAGCATGATGGCGATCCCCGATAGCTTTCAGGCCATGGTTTGAAAGAATAGGGGTAGAACCAAGGCCCGTTTAAACGCGGGCCTTTCTTTTTTTGGGGGAAGGATGAATTCGACAATCTGGCTGGCGCTTGGGTTGGTTTTGGTGCTGGAAGGGCTGGGGCCGATGCTGTTCCCACAGGCTTGGCGTAAAATGGTCCAGACGATGTCGCAACTGCCCGATGCCACACTGCGGCGTTTTGGTGGGGGATTAGTGGTTGCAGGCTGTGTGATCTACTACATGTTGCGTGCACGCACGGGGGTTTAAAGTTTAGCCGAAAAAGTACGCAATCGTATGCTAAAAGTGCTGAAACTGAAGAATTAGGGTGGTAGAATCCATTTTTAAGCAACCTGGTGATTTTAAAATGGGTAAGAACGTCGTCGTACTGGGCACCCAATGGGGTGACGAAGGTAAGGGTAAGGTCGTAGACCTGCTGACTGAACGGGCTCAATATGTTGTGCGCTACCAAGGTGGCCATAACGCTGGCCACACTCTGGTTATCAACGGTGAAAAAACCGTTCTTCATTTAATTCCTTCAGGTATCCTGCGTGAAAACGTGACCAGCGTCATCGGCAACGGTGTCGTTCTGGCGCCAGACGCGTTGATGAAGGAAATGGGTGAACTCGAAGCGCGCGGCATCCCGGTACGCGAACGTCTGTTACTGTCTGAAGCCTGCCCGCTGATCCTGCCTTATCACGTCGCCCTGGATAATGCGCGTGAGAAAGCGCGTGGCGCCAAAGCCATCGGCACCACCGGTCGCGGTATCGGCCCGGCTTACGAAGACAAAGTTGCCCGTCGCGGTCTGCGCGTTGGTGACCTGTTCGATAAAGCCACCTTCGCCACCAAGCTGAAAGACATCATCGATTACCACAACTTCCAACTGGTTAACTACTACAAAGTAGAAGCCGTCGATTACCAGACCACCCTTGACTATGTGTTGTCGATTGCCGATATCCTGATCGGGATGGTAGTTGACGTCTCCGAACTGCTGGACGGCGCGCGCAAGCGTGGCGATCTGATCATGTTCGAAGGTGCACAGGGTACGTTGCTGGATATCGATCACGGTACTTATCCGTACGTGACTTCTTCCAACACCACCGCTGGTGGCGTAGCAACCGGTTCTGGCATTGGCCCGCGTTATGTGGACTACGTGCTGGGCATCGTGAAAGCCTATTCTACCCGTGTAGGTGCAGGTCCGTTCCCAACCGAACTGTTCGACGAAACCGGCGAATACCTGTGCAAACAGGGTAATGAGTTTGGTGCTACCACTGGCCGTCGCCGTCGTACCGGCTGGTTGGATGCGGTTGCCGTTCGTCGTGCCGTGCAGATCAACTCCCTGTCTGGCTTCTGCCTGACCAAGTTGGACGTGCTGGACGGCCTGAAAGAAGTGAAGATCTGTGTGGGCTATCGCATGCCGGATGGCCGCGAAATGACCACCACGCCGCTGGCTGCAGAAGGTTGGGAAGGTATCGAGCCAATCTACGAAACCATGCCGGGCTGGAGCGAAACGACGTTTGGTGTGAAAGACTACAGCAAACTGCCACAGGCAGCGCTGAACTACATCAAACGCATCGAAGAGCTGACTGATGTACCGGTAGACATTATCTCTACTGGCCCAGACCGTAGCGAAACTATGATCCTGCGCGATCCGTTCGACGCATAATCTGTTTGCTCTACTGTCACCAAACAAACCGGGCCAAGTCCCGGTTTGTTTGCCTCATGTATCCTCCCCGATGGCGTTTTCACCTCACAAAATCCTTTCGTTGCTCCGGTTGAGAGTCGGCTATGTACTAAATAATTAGCTGCGAACTCTCTGGCTGGTTTATCATCCAATAAGATAGTAAAGAAAATCGCCGAAAATCGGCAGATACCCAGAGGTAAACGTGCAGTTAACAAGTTTTACTGACTATGGCCTACGGGCATTGATCTATATGGCATCATTGCCTGCGGACAAAATGACCAGCATCTCTGAGGTTACGGAGGTGTACGGGGTTTCCCGTAACCATATGGTAAAAATTATCAATCAGCTGAGCCGTGAAGGCTTTGTAACCGCCGTGCGGGGTAAAAACGGCGGTATACGCTTGGGTAAACCGGCTGAGAGCATCCGTATTGGCGACGTGGTGCGGGCGCTGGAGCCGCTTTCGTTGGTTAACTGCAGCAGCGATTTTTGTCATATCACCCCAGCCTGCCGTTTGAAGCAAGTGCTCCAGCAGGCGGTAAAGAATTTCCTTGAGGAGCTGGATAGTCACACATTGGCCGACATGGTCGAAGACAATTCACCGCTCTACAAGCTTTTGCTTGTCGAATAAAGCGTTACTGAGAAGACAAGGCTCAGCGACACCCTGCTGATGACAACGGAGGAACCTCAATGTCACAAGATCCATTCCTGGAACGAGAAGCAGAAAAATATGAATCCCCAATTCCTAGCCGCGAATTTATTCTGGCCCATTTGGCGAAACGTGAAACGCCGGCCAGCCGCGAAGAGTTGGGCAATGAACTGAATTTATCCGGCGAAGAAGCGCTGGAAGCCCTGCGCCGTCGCCTGCGTGCGATGGAGCGTGATGGCCAGTTGGTCTTTACCCGCCGCCAGTGCTATGCCCTGCCGGAGCGTCTGGACCTGCTGCGTGGCACGGTGATCGGTCACCGCGATGGCTTCGGCTTCTTGCGGGTTGAAGGGCGTAAAGACGACCTTTATCTCTCCGCCGAGCAAATGAAAATGGCCATCCACGGCGATGTGGTGTTGGCTCAACCGCTGGGCGAAGATCGCAAAGGCCGCCGTGAAGCGCGTATCGTGCGCGTGCTGGTACCCAAAACCAGCCAGATTGTTGGCCGCTACTTCACCGATGCCGGTACCGGCTTCGTGGTGCCGGATGACGGCCGCCTGAGCTTCGATATTCTGATCCCTGCCGACTCGGTCAGCGGGGCGCGGATGGGCTTTATGGTGGTGGTCGAGCTGACCCAGCGCCCAACGCGCCGCACCAAAGCCGTGGGCAAGATCGTCGAGATCCTGGGTGATAAAATGGGGACCAGCATGGCGGTGGATATCGCATTGCGTACCCATGAGATCCCGCATACCTGGCCACCTCAGGTGGAGAAGCAGGTTGCCGACCTCAGTGAGCAGGTGCCGGAAGCCGCCAAGAAGGGGCGTGTGGATCTGCGTCACTTGCCGCTGGTCACCATTGATGGCGAAGACGCCCGCGATTTTGATGATGCCGTGTACTGCGAGAAAAAACGCGGTGGTGGCTGGCGCCTGTGGGTCGCGATTGCCGATGTCAGCTACTATGTGCGCCCGCGCACGGCGCTGGATGACGAAGCCCGTAGCCGCGGCACCTCGGTCTACTTCCCATCGGAAGTGGTACCAATGCTGCCGGAAGTGCTTTCCAACGGCCTGTGCTCGCTCAACCCACAGGTCGACCGCCTGTGTATGGTGAGTGAGATGACCATCTCCGCATCGGGCCGTCTGTCTTCGTTTAAATTCTACGAAGCGGTAATGAGCTCCCATGCGCGCTTAACCTACACCAAGGTCTGGCATATCTTGCAGGGCGATCAGGAGCTGCGCGAGCAGTATCATCCGTTGGTCAAACACCTGCAGGAGCTGCATGCGCTGTATAAAGTGCTGGATCAGGCTCGTGCCGAACGCGGTGGTATCGCCTTCGAAACCGAAGAAGCCAAGTTTATCTTCAACGCTGAACGCCGTATTGAACGCGTCGAACCAACGGTACGTAATGACGCGCACAAACTGATCGAAGAGTGCATGATCATGGCGAACGTTGCGGCGGCACGCTTTGTCGAGAAGCATAATGAACCCGCGCTGTTCCGCGTGCACGATCGTCCAAGTGACGATCACATTTCCGCATTGCGCAGCGTGTTGAGCGAGCTGGGCCTGACGCTGGGTGGCGGCCTGAAGCCGCAGCCGAAAGATTACGCTACTTTGATGGATGAAGTATCGGAACGTCCGGACCGTGAAATGCTGCAAACCATGCTGCTGCGTTCGATGAAACAGGCGATCTACGATCCGGAAAACCGTGGCCACTTCGGCTTGGCGTTGGCCTCTTATGGCCACTTTACTTCGCCGATCCGTCGCTACCCGGACCTGTCGCTGCACCGCGCCATCAAGTACGTGTTGGCGAAGGAGCATGGCGAACAGAAAGAGCGCTGGACGCCAACCGGAGGCTGGCACAGCGATCTGGAAGAGATGCTGCAACTGGGTATGCACTGCTCGATGACCGAGCGCCGTGCCGATGAAGCTACGCGTAACGTGGCGGACTGGTTGAAGTGCGACTTTATGCAGGATCACGTCGGTGAAGTGTTTAGCGGCGTTATTGCCAGCGTCACCGGCTTTGGTTTCTTCGTCCGCCTGAGCGATCTGTTTATCGATGGTCTGGTACACGTGTCCACGCTGGATAACGATTACTATCGCTACGATAATATCGGCCAGCGTCTGATCGGCGAATCTTCCGGCATGGTCTATCGCCTGGGAGATACGGTGGAGATCCGCGTTGAGGCCGTGCATATGGACGAACGCAAGATCGACTTCGCCCTGGTTTCCAGCACCCGCAAACCGCGTGGTGAAGGCAAAACCGAGCGCGAACGTGCCAAGAATGGCGGCCAGCGTACGCTGCGCGACGGTGCCGGAGCGGGCCGCAGTCAGGCTCAACGTAAACGCCGTGGCGGCAAGACGCCTGCCAACTTTGAGCCAGACAGCGCCTTCCGTAAAAAAGATGGGGCCAAGGCCAAACCCGCAGACAAGGTGAAGCCAGACCCGAAGGCGAAAGCGAAAACCGATCCGAAGGCAAAAGCCAAAAAAGCGTCTGATAAAACCAAAAAGATAGCGGCAGCGACCAAAGCCAAGCGTGCCAGCAAGAAGAAAGGTGCCGAGCAGGGTTAACCTGCCGCACGTTATTATCCCCGGCCGGGTCATCCCGGCCGCACAGTTAAAAGAGCATCATGAGCGAAATTATCTACGGTATTCACGCTGTCAAAGCCCTGCTAGACAACGATCCACAACGTTTCCTGGAAGTGTTTATTCTCAAGGGGCGTGACGATCGCCGCTTACAGCCTTTGATTGCCGAGCTGGAAGCAACCGGTATTGTGATCCAGGTGGCTAACCGCCAATGGCTGGATGAGAAGGTCGAAGGTGCCGTCCACCAGGGCATTATTGCGCGGGTGCGTGAAGGGCGGAAATATCAGGAGAACGATTTGCCTGGGCTGCTGGAAAGCGTTGAAACGCCATTCCTGCTGGTGTTGGACGGCGTTACCGATCCCCATAACCTGGGGGCTTGCCTGCGTAGTGCAGATGCTGCCGGTGTCCATGCGGTGATCGTCCCACGCGATCGCTCTGCCCAACTGAATGCGACGGCGAAGAAAGTGGCCTGCGGTGCGGCCGAGAATGTCCCACTGATCACCGTCACCAACCTGGCTCGTACCCTGCGTTTGCTGCAAGAGATGAACATCTGGATCGTGGGCACGGCGGGTGAAGCCGACCACACGCTGTATCAAAGCAAAATGACCGGCCCGATGGCGTTGGTTATGGGCGCGGAAGGCGAAGGTATGCGTCGTTTGACCCGTGAACATTGCGACGAACTGATCAGCATTCCGATGGCCGGTACGGTTTCCTCGCTGAACGTCTCGGTAGCGACCGGTGTCTGTCTGTTTGAAGCGGTGCGCCAGCGCAGCTGATGATTTAATAGGGGTGAAACCTGTCACCCCTACCTCTAATCTCCTATCTTGTGATCCCGCCAGCGGCAGAAATCCAGCTAATGACCATAATTACCCCTGAAGCGTTAATCAGGGAGCAAATTCATGGTCTGGACTACGCATACCGTCTTTAACCAACCCAAGCCCTTGGGGAACAGCAACCTTTTCCTGTCCGATACGCCGTTACGTGAAGCGCTGCAGCGCGAGTTGGCAGGTTGGGATAGTGACGTTCTGGCCTCGCTTGGGCAGCAGTTAGGCACGCAGGAGTCGCTGGAGTTGGGGCGGCTGGCCAATACCAACCCACCGGAGTTGCTGCGCTATGACGCTACCGGGCAACGCCTGGACGACGTGCGCTTTCATCCAGCCTGGCACATCCTGATGCAGGGGCTGGTCGCTAACCGGGTGCATAACCTGCCGTGGCAGGAAGATGCCCGTATTGGCTCCTTGGTGGCCCGCGCCGCCCGCTTTGTGTTGCACGCTCAGGTGGAGGCCGGCACGCTCTGCCCAATCACCATGACCTTTGGCGCTACCCCACTGCTACAGCGTTCCCTGCCAAAGGAGTATCAATCCTGGCTAACCCCGTTACTTTCCGATCGTTATGACCCTCATCTGTTGCCCGGTGCACAAAAGCGCGGGCTGTTGATCGGCATGGGGATGACGGAAAAGCAGGGCGGCTCGGACGTGCTGAGCAATACCACCACCGCCGTGCCGCTCGCCAGTCGTGGCAATGGGGAGGCTTATCGCCTGGTGGGCCATAAATGGTTCTTTTCGGTGCCACAGAGTGATGCCCATCTGGTGCTGGCGCAAACGGAAGGCGGGCTGTCCTGCTTCTTTCTGCCAAGGATCTTACCTGATGGCACGCGCAATGCCATCCGCCTGGAGCGGCTTAAAGACAAGCTGGGCAACCGTTCCAATGCCAGTAGCGAAGCCGAGTTTCAGGACGCCACGGCCTGGCTGTTGGGTGATGAAGGAGATGGCGTCAGGCAAATCCTCAAGATGGGCGGTATGACCCGCTTCGATTGTGCTTTGGGTAGCCATGGGCTGATGCGCCGCAGCCTTTCGGTGGCGCTGTACCATGCTCTGCAACGGCAGGCGTTTGGTAAATGCCTTATTGAACAGCCATTGATGCGGCAGGTATTGGCCCGCATGGCGTTACGGCTTGAAGGGCATACCGCCTTACTCTTTCGTTTGGCGCGAGCCTGGGAAAATCGGGGGGATGCAGGAGAAACCGTTTATAGCCGCTTACTTACTCCGGCCGCGAAATACAGCATTTGCCGTCAGGGGGCACCATTTATCGCTGAAGCGATGGAGGTGTTAGGGGGTATTGGTTATTGTGAAGAGAGTGAGATGCCGCGGCTTTATCGTGAGGTTCCGGTTAACAGCATTTGGGAAGGTTCAGGAAACATCATGTGCCTGGACGTGATGCGCAGCCTGCATAAGCTGCCGGGTGCGTTGGAATTGCTGCAGCAGGAGCTGTTGCCGGTGCGCGGGCAGAATCGGTTGTTCGATCGCGCTTGGCGGCAGTGGCAGCAGCGTATGCGCCAGCCGCGTGAAGAAATGGGGCGTTTGTTAACCCAGCAGTTATTCGATCTGTGCTGTGCCGCCCAACTGCTGCAACATGCCAGCCCGCCAATTGGTGAGGCTTGGTGCCATTTAACGCTGGATTATCGTGGGGATAGAATGCTGCCTGCTGAGGTGTGCGATACGCTGCTTCAGCGGGCTATGGGGAACTAAAACAGGAGCTCGGGCTTATCGTCTAGAGAGAAATGCCATCAGATAATATGCTGATGGCATTGGATGTATAATTTCCTGTCTGATTTCAGCTCGAATGATTAATTATAGAAATATCTCGCATGATATTAATTTCGTGTGAGCGCCTAAGATGTGTTCTGCTGTAATTTTAAGGATGATTCTCGTTAATGTGTGGGATATACCCTTTTTTGGGTTCTGCTTAACTAATTGGCTGAGTGGGTAACAGGTTGTATGTTACATTTTTAATGTAATGGAGACTAAGCACGGCTCGTGAGTGCCAATCTGTGCTAATTATTTATTTGGGAAAGTCTTGTTTTTATTGCGGCTTGTTCGCGGCAATCTACTGACTTTCCTATTGTGTAAAAGGAATTAACAGCATGACATATAGTAATCTCTCGTCTACAACCGAATTATCGATACGTAAAGAAAAGAGCAGCTCATCTCTGCAGATGAATCTTTCGCCACTCTACTTTGCCGGGCTGCTGGCTTTTGGCTGCGTCTCCGTGGCTAATGCGGCTATCGTTGCCGATGCCGGGCAGGCATCTAGCCCTGCGGTTAATGCCGGGGCGAATGGTTCGACCGTGGTAAATATCAACACTGCGGGTAAAGGGGGTGTTTCACATAATATCTTCAACCAGTTCAATGTTGATAAAAACGGTGTGGTGCTGAATAACAGTGTTGACGGGGCTAATAGCCAACTGGCGGGGAGTCTCGCGGGTAATGCGAGTTTAAGCGGTGGGGCGGCCTCGGTGATCCTTAATGAGGTCAACTCTAATCGGGCCAGCGTGTTAAATGGCATGGTGGAAGTTGCAGGCCAGCAGGCTCAGGTAATTATTGCCAACCCGGCAGGTATTACCTGTAGTGGCTGCGGCTTTATTAATGCCGGCAGAGCAACGCTGACCACCGGTACTGCCCAGATTGCCGATGGTGCCATACAGGGATATAAAACGGAAAAAGGCACCATTGTTATTAATGGCAGTGGCCTGAACAGCGGTGACAGTAATTATACCGATCTGATTGCTCGCTCGGTGGTGATTAATGCCGGCGTCTGGGCCAAGGATTTGAAAGTGACCACTGGCCGTAATAACGTCAATGCGGATAACACCCAGGCGACTGCACTGGCCTCGGCGTTGGGCAGACCTGGCGTTGGGATTGACGTTGCTGCTTTGGGGGGGATGTATGCCGGCAAGATCACCTTGGTGGGGACAGAAAGCGGAGTAGGCGTTCGAAATGCCGGTACCATCGCGGCTTCCACTTCAGATCTGGTGATGGACGTTAATGGTGTGCTGGATAACCGTTCAGGGACCCTATCCGCCGCACGTGCCAACAAGCTGAACACCACCGGCACTATTAATAATACCAGGGGGAAAATCACCGGCGGGAACGGTGGTATCACTATCAATACCCATAAAAACCGCCTTACCAATACCAACGGCAACATAGCGGCCATCGGCTCTGTGAGCATCAATAGCGGGCAATTGAACAATACCAACGGTATGGTGCAAGCCAGTTCACAGGTCACTATCGATACCAATGGGCAGTTGCTGACCAATACTGGCCGCAATAATGACACCGGCATTTACAGCACCTTGGGTATAGTGCTGAAAACGGGTCAGTTGAACAATAACAATGGCCTGATCACCACCAGTGGTAACTCCACTATCATCAGCGGTGAGTTGGATAACCGTAATGGGCAGATTTTTGCCTTTGGCTCTTCGTTGTCCGATCTGTCGATGACCGTTGGCGGCACGCTTGATAACCGTGGTGGCGAAATAGCGGCTCAACATCACGTAAATCTGTCTACCAGCGGTACGTTGAATAATAGCGCTAACGGTAAAATGAGTGCCGGTGACGATTTTAAGCTGACGACAAACAAAGCAGCGCTCAATAACACCAACGGTTTGATTGAGTCGGCTGGGGCGTTGGATATCAACAGTGGGCTACTGACCAATAGAACCGGTAGTTTGCAAGCGACCAAGATGCTGAACGTAAACACCAACGGCAGTAACCTGCTCAACGAGAGTGGGCAGATCTCTGCCATGGGGGATATCCAGCTCGCCAATATCAACGCTATGGACAACCGGGATGGCAGTGTTAGCGGTGAGGGCAAGCTGTTGCTGCAGGCAAACAGCCTGGATAACCGCACGGGTGGGTTAACCCTGGACAAGGGCAATGACGTTCGCATCCAAAATGCCCTTAATAACAACTATGGCGTGATCCGTAGCGAGCTGGGTAGCACGGAGCTATACGCCAGCACGGTCAACAACAATGCGGGCATGTTGGGGGGGCAGGAAGTTCATGTGCATACCGATACATTGCGCAATGACGAGGGGCTGATTTTTGCCGAGAAGACGGCAGAAATAAAGGCGGCGACTCTCTATAACCGTAATGGTGAGAATTTTGGTCGAGTGATGGGCGTGCATATCGATATGCCGGAGGACACTCAGGGGGGCATTATCAGTATGGGCGATCTGAGCATGACCGGTAACCGGGTGTACAACAGTCGGGGTCTGATTGCTGCCAGCGGTGGCAACTTGAACATGAAGTATGCCGGCAACGTGGATAATAACCGCGGCACCCTTTCAAGTGTGGCTTATCTGTCGCTGCTGGCTAACCGCCTGGATAACGGCAATGGCACGATATCTTCAACAGGTAGCAGTAGAGTAGAAGTGGCTTCAGCCTTTACCAACAGCGGCTTAGTCCACGGTAGAGAAGGGCTGGATATTCGCGTTAACGGGGCATTGACCAACAGCGGTCAATTGTGGTCCGACAAGGTCACCACGATCAACAGCCAGAATTTAACTAACCGGCGCGGCGCGGTGATCGGCGGCCTGGAAGGGGTAAAACTGAACCTGACGGGGAGATACACCAATAACGGTGATGTAACTGGGCCGGTAATCAAAGAGTAATCGCGGAAATATCTTTTACGGGTGTCTATTCGGGCACCCGTTTTTACTTATCTCTCAGAGCCCGCACTACCGATAAAGTATCGCCTGTGAATACCACTGGCCCGGCACGATGGTTTCGCTGTTCATGATGATCATGTAATAGCGTGCCCCGCTGGCGTTAGCTTTGCGCTGGATCTCGGCTTCCACGTTCATCGGGCTGCCATGCACTAGCGCGCTGATCGTCCCCATCTTCTCCAACTCGGTGGTTTGGGCACGGGTGATCTCCTGTGCCTGAGCGGTAGGCGGCGGTGGGGGTTTGGGCGTGGTTTTAAATACGCTGCAGCCGGATAACAAACCAAACAGCAATAGGGTGATCAACGAACGGGAAAGATTCATGCTGGCCTCATCGCTATTTAGCATAGAGTAGAACGGTTTGAACTACGGTTTCGGGCCGATATTTGCCATCATAGAGAAGATTGGGCACAGGGGGAATACATGATCGAGATCCATGATGAGCGGGTGGGTGACGTTGCGGTGATCCATGCGGTGCCAGCCGGGCGCTATGAGCAGCCGTTACCCACGATCTTTTTCTATCACGGCTATACCTCATCGAAAGAGGTGTACGCTTATTTTGCCTATGCGCTGGCCAAGGTCGGATTCCGGGTGGTGCTGCCCGATTGTGCGATGCACGGTGAGCGGTTTGATGGTGATGAAGCACGGCGGCTGGCGCATTTCTGGGAAATCCTCAAAAGTAACGTCGATGAGTTACCCGCGCTCAAAACGCACTTTGAGCAGCGTGGGCTAATTGCCGGGGATCGCATTGGCGTGGCGGGCGCTTCGATGGGGGGAATGACCACCTTAGGGGCATTTACCCGTTACCCTTGGGTGAAAGCTGCCGCCAGCCTGATGGGGTCGGGCTACTTTACTTCACTGGCGCAGACGTTGTATCCGCCATTGGATGCGCATGGTCAAGCGCTGGAGCAGTCCGCGCTCAAGGCACGTCTTGCGCCCCTGGTCGCTTATGAGGTTGAACATCATTGGGAGAGTTTTTCCGGGCGGCCACTGCTGTTATGGCATGGTGAAACCGATGATGTAGTGCCAGCGTTGGAGAGTGAGCGCTTGGCCGGTGAGTTACGCCGGCGAGGCCTGGATCGTCGGTTGACCTACCTCACTGAAGCGGAAGTACGCCATCGTATTACCCCTGGGGCTTTGAACGCTACCGCCGCCTTTTTCCAGGATTCGCTGTAAAAAGCCCCCGAGGGAGGGGGCAAGGCCTGGCTGTTACTGATCGACCGCCTCTTGGTGCGGCTGGGTTCCCTGGTGCTGCATTTTCGGTTAGCGATAAAGCTCGGCGCTGACGTGGATAGACGCGGTGCTGCCTGGCTCATGTAGCGCAACAATCCGGTAAGCGCTGGCGCCGCGTTGATCGGCAATCTTGTTGATTTGGGACGTTGCGTCGTCGGGCGAAACCACTTCCTGATCGAGGCTGACGAAGCCAATGCTTTGGCGCTCTGCGGCCTGGTGTGCGGTGATCTCAGTGGCGGCCATGGCGTTGGCGGAAAGCAGCAACGCGATAGCGGTAGCGATGGTGATACGTTTCATAGACACCTCTCTTAACCCTTTGCTAGGGCGGCGTGTCACTTGGCCCACCGCCGATATACTGTTCATTAAGCAAAAAGTTATTTATCAATCTTGAATAACTGCAACCCTTTATCGCTGCGCTTTCTGCGGCGGATAATTTAACTTTAGTCCGATAGTCAGGATTAAAAAGGGTGAGATTTTGATGGCCTTATTCAAAAAAAATGATAATGATTTCCAGTGGGCTGATGATTTTGTTGAAGGATTTTTAAAACCTATGGATCGGCATACATCGCTTTTTCTGCCAGCAAATCGTGCTATTTCTCGTGGCCTTACGCATAAACCTCAATAAATCCTACTCAGTCCTTGAGTTCCCCCCCTTGCGCCGGTATGATTACGCGTCATTTTTCAGCCGCACACATACACACGTTCCTTGCTTCCATGGGCCGCGGTTGACCCTGACAGGAGGCTGAATAATCCGTAAGGAGCAATTCGATGCGTCATTACGAAATCGTTTTTATGGTCCATCCTGACCAAAGCGAACAGGTTCCGGGCATGATCGAGCGTTACAGTGCTACCATCACTAACGCGCAAGGTCAGATTCACCGTCTGGAAGACTGGGGCCGCCGTCAACTGGCTTACCCGATCAATAAACTGCACAAAGCCCACTACGTTCTGCTGAACGTTGAAGCTCCGCAGGAAGCGATCGATGAGCTGGAAACTAACTTCCGCTTCAACGACGCCGTTATCCGTAGCATGGTTATGCGCGTTAAGCACGCGGTAACTGAAGCATCTCCGATGGTTAAAGCGAAAGACGAACGTCGTGGCGATCGCCGCGAAGACTTCGCTAACGAAACCGCAGATGATGCAGATGCTGGGGATTCTGAAGAGTAATTGCTGTCGTGACGGCTAATCGTCTGGTGTTGTCTGGCACAGTGTGCAAGACGCCGGTGCGAAAAGTGAGTCCTTCCGGGATACCCCACTGCCAATTTGTGCTTGAGCACCGATCGTCGCAGATGGAAGCCGGATTCAGCAGGCAAGCATGGTGCCGAATGCCCGTGGTTGTCAGCGGACAACAGTCACAAGCTTTAACTCAAAGATTAACGGTCGGCAGTCAGGTTACCGTTCAAGGCTTCGTTAGTTGCCATCAAGGGCGCAACGGGCTGAACAAATTGGTCCTGCATGCCGAGCAGATTGAATTGATAGATTCTGGAGACTAGCCAAATGGCACGTTATTTCCGTCGTCGCAAGTTCTGCCGTTTCACCGCGGAAGGCGTTCAAGAGATTGACTATAAAGACATCGCTACGCTGAAAAACTACATCACTGAAAGTGGTAAAATTGTCCCGAGCCGTATCACCGGTACTCGTGCAAAATATCAGCGCCAGCTGGCCCGTGCTATCAAGCGCGCGCGCTACCTGTCTTTGTTGCCGTACACTGATCGTCATCAGTAATCGGCCACTGTCCATTAACGACTTTGAGAGGATAAGGTAATGCAAGTTATTCTGCTTGATAAAGTAGCAAACCTGGGCAGCCTGGGTGATCAGGTTAACGTTAAAGCGGGTTATGCCCGTAACTTCCTGGTACCACAGGGCAAAGCTGTTCCTGCTACCAAGAAAAACGTAGAGTTCTTCGAAGCACGCCGTGCTGAACTGGAAGCCAAACTGGCTGACGTTCTGGCTGCTGCTGAAGCTCGCGCAACCAAGATCAACGAACTGGGTTCAGTCACCATCGCGTCTAAATCAGGCGACGAAGGTAAACTGTTCGGCTCTATCGGCACCCGCGACATCGCTGACGCAGTTACTGCGGCAGGCGTTGAAGTTGCCAAGAGCGAAGTTCGTCTGCCGAACGGCGTTCTGCGTACCACTGGTGAGCACGAAGTGCACTTCCAGGTACACAGCGACGTGTTCGCACAGCTGAATGTAGTTGTGGTTGCTGAAGCTTAATCGGCTTTAGTACACCAAGTTAAAACGCCAGCCTAGTGCTGGCGTTTTGCTTTTCAGCTCCGGGTAAAACGCGCTACTCTGAGGCTATCTGTTGGCAAGGAGAGGCGAAAATGGCAGAAGTTATCTTACAGCGAGTCTACGATTTCAGCGGCCCGGCACCGGAGCACTGCTATCTGACTGACCGGCTATGGCCGCGCGGTGTGAGTAAGGAAAGGTTGCAGGGCGTCATCTGGCTTAAGCAGGTGGCACCGGATACGGCGTTACGCCAGTGGTTTCATCAGCATACTGACCAGTGGGATGAGTTTGTTGCACTCTATCGCCAACAGCTGGCCACTAATGATGCCTGGCAGCCGCTGGTGGCGTTGTTAAGGAAAGGAGAACCGTTGACCCTACTGTATGGCAGCAAGGACACACAGCACAACCAAGGGGTTGTACTGCGTGATTTTCTGCTGGATCAGCTTCAAGATTAGCGAATGCGCAGGTAGCCGCCATCGCTCTGGCGGCGAAACAGGGCTTCACTGTTATCCACGGTGGTGACTGAGAGCGCGGTGATCACACCGTTAGCATTGCGTTCGATACGCACTTCTTGCCCGGCCTTCAGATTGCTGAGCGGCTTATCGTTGCCTTCAACCCGCGCCATGGCAAACACCTCGTTCACCGGCAGGTTGTTGTCACGGAACAGCTGCGCCAGGGTTTGGCCTGCCTGGATCTGATATCGCTGCCAACTATCGCTTTCGCCTGCCGTTTGCTGGCCGTCGTTTTGCAACTGAGCCTGTAACGGTATCTGGTTTTCCTGGCTGGTGACCGGGAACGGACGCGCGTTATCGTCGGAATACGGCCAAAGCAGCGACAGTAGCAGGATAGCACCAAAAATAATCACCCAACGGCGGTGAAAATACGGCAAAGGTTCCATCCAGTGGAGGCTGTCCGGCAGGTGCCATATTTTCAGCAACAACGCTTTGAGCCTTTGCCCCTTGCCGCTCTGCTGTGGCGGTGATGAGTCTGGCTCATCGGTGGTTGCTGGCGTTTCCGGTGCCGGACCAGGCTTCAGGCGTTGGCTCAGATTCAGCCAGGTGCGCAGCAATGGCTGGTAGACACGGGTGGTTTTCCTTCTCCTGGGCGCGATTCTGCCCATGGTGACCTCTCTTCAACTGCGTAAAATTGTCACTTTACAAAAAGTGTATCGCTGACCCCAGTATACCCTATGGTTTCAAGCCGCAGTGCACTTGTGCACCGTCAGGGGCGAATAGTCTCTGCACTGCGCCACTTCGATGCCAGCCTTGAGCCGTACCGGGTCTATATCGCTAACTGTTTGAAGCGATTGGTAGCCGAGAGAATAATGACACCAAACGTTAACAGCAGGTTATTGTTTCTTTTTCTACGACAAAAGTCATCATTCTCCACACAAGATTTTACCCGGCTTTGCCGCGCTGTTATGCTGCGCTTTCGACTTTTTACAGACTAAAGGAAAACCCCATGACAACCCCTTCTTTTGATAGCGTTGAAGCGCAAGCAAGTTACGGGATTGGTTTACAGGTCGGTCAGCAACTGCAAGAGTCCGGCCTGCAAGGTTTACAACCAGAAGCTCTGCTGGCTGGCCTGCGTGACGCGCTGGAAGGGAATGCCCCGGCGGTTCCGGTAGATGTGGTCCATCGTGCGCTGCGTGAAATCCACGAACGTGCGGATGCTGTGCGTCTTGAGCGCCAGCAGGCGATGGCCGTTGAAGGCCAGAAGTTCCTGGAAGATAACGCCAAGCGTGACGAAGTGACGCTGACCGAGTCTGGCCTGCAGTTCTCCGTGCTGGAGCAAGGCAATGGCCCAATCCCATCACGTCAGGATCGCGTGCGTGTGCATTACACCGGTCGCCTGATCAACGGTGATGTGTTCGACAGCTCCGTTGAACGTGGTCAACCCGCCGAGTTCCCGGTCAGCGGTGTGATCCCAGGCTGGATCGAAGCTCTGACGCTGATGCCGGTTGGCTCAAAATGGCAGCTGTATATCCCTCACAACCTGGCCTATGGCGAGCGTGGTGCAGGCGCATCCATCCCGCCATTCAGCGCGCTGGTGTTTGACGTTGAGCTGCTCGAAATTCTGTAATTCCCCTCGCCCCAACCCTCATCTACAGAGATGGTTGGGGCGAGTCCGTTGACCTCAACCTATCCAGTGGCATCATGTGCATGATGGCCCGCACTTTTAACTCTGGTGCAATCTTCGCAGCCATTCTATAACTCCGGCTCCCAATGGAAAATCAAGACGACAACTGTCTTGCCATTGGGGGCAGGTGCGATGGGCACGGAGCCCGGAAAAAATGAACATTGATTCTGGTCATGGTATATAGGTGTGACATTTTCATTCAGAATCTGCGTTCACGTTCAGCCAGAATGTGTTTTCGCGATGTACGGGAATACGTGGTGTCATTCTCCACGAGAAACACCTTTATTTTTGCTGCGACCGTGGTCGCCAATCTGGACCAAGTAACGATGGCAATTCCTGCAACAACTGACTTACTCTCTCTCTGCTAGCTTGCGGCATGAACAACACTTCTTTGTTGGCCGCTTGAGTAGATATCAATCCGAGTGGTGCAGCCACAAACATCCAGTTGGTCACGTGGAAAATGCCCCCCCATCCATTGATTGCATAGTTTTCTATATCCAGCATGCGCGGGGTTCTCTCCTGCCAACATGCTTTGATATTACGATAATCATCTGGCATCGCTGACGTGGCAACATCACACCAGAATTGGTTATCGCGGCGTGGGCAGTCATAGTGCATACGCAGGAAGTCACGGATACCTTCCCAGGAGCGCAGGTTAGCCTGATTAAACTCTTTGATACTTTTATCAGACACGATGCCCTGCCCAGCACTGAGTACCCGCTCAAAGTTGCGCAGTTGTTCCAGCATCTGCCCAATTGAAGTGGCTTCCAATGGTTCAACAAAGCCGGAAGATAGCCCCAACGCCATTATGTTACCTTGCCAGACTTCTTTGAAGCAGCCTGGATCAAATTTCAGTGTTTCGTGCGGTACGATCTCGTACCCTAACGTTTTCTCGATTTCTGCCAACGCCTGCTCATCACTAATGTGCTTACTGCTATAGACATAGCCAGCTCCAACTCGGTTCACCAGCGGTATCTGCCACATCCAACCTGCATTCATTGCCAATGCTCGTGTGACAAGGAGCGGATTTTCAAACGGATGAGGCATATAGAATGGGATAGCACGATCCATCAGCAGGTGTTCTTTGAATGAAACCCACTCTGCTTTAAGCGTATTACCTACAATTTTGCGTGCAAAACCGCTTGCATCAATCACGAAATCTACATCCAGGGACTCTTCCCCTATAATGAGTGCGGTGGCATTTCCTGACTGATCCAATTCAACCCGATCCACAATGGCATCTTGATGCACGATCCCGCGTTCAAGAGCAATGGTTTTCAGGAAATTAGCGGTTTTGTAACTGTCGAAATGGTAGGAGGTTTGAATATCGGCACCTCCTTCTGCCAGTATCTGGCTGGCATCTTGCTGCGGCACATTGCGGGCGACAGCCTGAAAACCTCGAATATAGGAAGGTAGAGGCAACTGTTGGCCAATCAACGCAGAGAAACCAGGGAGGAAACCATACTCGGCCCACTCGGCCTTGCCACCACCGGCGAACAGATGAAAATAACGGTCGTCTTCTTTGCCAGTCCGCCAGCCTTCATAGCAAAAGCCCCATTTATAGGTAGCGTCGACTTCGGCCATAAAGCGGTCAACAGGAATTTGATAGCGTTTCAAAGCATGGGCTAGATTCAATAACCCTCCTTCCCCTACGCCAACAATGCCAATCGCTGAAGATTCAATGACTCGTATTTCAACATTGGGGCTAAATACACGGCGCATGGCAATGGCAGCAAACCAGCCAGCAGTCCCTCCACCCAATATAACAAAGCGTTTTGCATTTCTGAAATTCAACATAGCGACTCTATGAACACATCCCAGTTTGCAAGGTTTTCGTTGTTGCAACATCAACGAGCAGTTACAGCTTTTTATCTGACATTAGGTTAAAGTCAGAACTGCGAGCCAATCTGAGAGGTACTCACTCACACCTTATTTCCCCAGCGGGATTTGGGCTCGGGCCTTTATTCTTGTCTCAAAAATTACGGCCTTACTGTCATTGTCATTATTTCGATAACCATAGCAACTTTTCAGTAATCTACCTTTTATTAAGAGTTAACATTTTCCTGCATCATCCGCTAATGCGGACTGATACTGACGTGATCTTTCCCATATATGAACCTGATGTCATCAATCTCGCCCATGCCAAGTTACTAGGGATCTCGTTCTCAACTTTTTTTTCAGGGGAGGGCCATCCTGATGTAACTCAAATTCTTTTGGGTTAAAGTAATAGAACGTAGAAGTTGTTTAATTAGAATGCGTGATGCCAATGATGTATACCTTATTTTTTCTCATAAAATCATAATTATCCAAGAATTAACTCAGTCAGGTAAGTATTAGCGTATTGTTAAAACAACGTAGTCTGCCCATTTCAAGGGGAAAAACTACCTGAGAATTTATTGAATAATTTAGGCATGGGCAAAAGGCCCCTCTGAATGCGAAATATCTCAGGCAACCGCGTTGGATTTTGCTCTGACCGGGGAGAGGGTGGACAGCGAGGCTGGTCGACGCCGCTGCGTTGATATATCGCCTGCTGACGAGGGGGGGCGTACCCGCAGACCGGGTACAGGCAGACCTAACGGATCGACATTATCCAATCAGGTCTCTGATTACTGAAAATAGCTTGCTATGGTTCAATTGATATTACGTAACTGCCATTCCCCGGCGAGAATGCGATCGAGCAGGAAAAAAGGCATCAGTTCACACCACTTGTGGTTTTTCACCGTGGTTGCGTATTGACATATCCTGTAGCCTTGTTCATCCAGCACTTCCCATTGTTGCAACTCACCCTCTTCTTTCTGGCTGGCTATACCTGCTAACTGGTAGCTGGCGTTACTGCCAACGTGGAATTTGTCTGTCTGCCAGCGAATTGGCCTATGTGCGGGAAAAGGGCGGGCCTGGTGGAAACCGAAGAGATCGTCATGGCTGAGTAAGCTCTGCCTGACGGTGGGCCAAAGATACTGACGCAGGAAATATTGATCGACAAAGCGGCGATGGTTTTCCTGCTGGCTCAGATACTCACGGATCTGGTTGATGACCGAAGGCAGGCGGGGGTTGTGGCAGCCTCCCCACATCCCTGCCAGCAGCAGTTCAGTATGAGTAAAGTAATCCCGCATATGGTGATACCAGCAATCGCTTTGCAACCACGCTTCGATAGCAGCTTGTTCCCGCTCTGAGAGTAATGAGTCCGCATCGCGGATGAGATAACGCTTCACGGTAGGGTCGTCCAATACCAAAAAACGCCACATCAGCGGTGGGATATTCTGATGCAGATCTCCTTCTACTGTGATTACCTTGGCCCCAGCATCACGCAAGCGTTGCTGCACCTCTTGTGGCACACTGTCGTCCAGATAGAAACGGCAGTGCCAGTGGGGAAATAGCGCTTTACTTACCTTAGCGTTCATTACGGCACTTTCGCAGTAACGCACCAGTGAACCAAACAGGGTGAACGCGATGGCATTTTCTTCCGGGTTATGCGGGTTAAAGGCCGGAGGGTGTGGTTCTGGCAGTGGGAAAGCCTGACTGTCAGCGAATTTCTGGTCACCTTGTTGCAGTGACATCAAACCGTAGCGCCGTACCTCATCCGGGAGGTTCAACCAGCCGCAAACCTCTGCTAAACCGTCGATCATCGTGACTGGGAGTTCTTCCAGCGACTGGCTTTGCAACAGTCTTTTATAGGTTTTATAGGCCTTCTTATACTCCCCTATGCGCATTAAGCACAGAGCATAACTGGATAGCACATCGGTATTACGTGGCACCAGGCGAAGCGTAACTTCTGCGATCGCTTTACCTGCGGCATAATCATCGCTGGCGATAGCATCACGATACTGTTGTGCAAGGGTGTTGAGGCGTTGTGCCTGCAAAGTATGGGACGGAGAGGTTGGATTGTTTTTCTGAAAAGGACGCATAAATAAGCTTACCTCAAACTGAGACATGATCTGAATGTGGGGAGTTGGACAGGGCGATCCTTGCCCCCATTGAGCCGTTTAGCAAAAATGCAAGCGGCACTATTTTATACTGTTGAAAAAATGTGAATTAGTTAACAATGTCACGACTGGAGAGCCTGCGGTTTTTTAGTTATTAACCAAATGATAATTATAATTTGACAATCTGTGCTTAAGAGTAACAGTATCATAAGTCAACGGGTACTACCATATTCAGAACGATGACTGATAATCCAGCGTGGATATCTATGGAGCCAGCGTTAGCTCGCATAGGTCTACAGCCTGAATTGTCTTTTTACTACTGTATGTGAAATGCTATACTTGTTTTTTTTCATTTTTATAGCTAAATGTATGGCCATGGTGTGGAGGATGTTGATGATTTGTTATATAGTGGGGCTATTATCCTAAGTTAGCTGTATGTTTTATTTTTTTAGGAACTATCTTACATCGTTATTACATGAAGTCTTATACCAATTATATTAGTTAGGTAGTATCATTACTGTCTCTTATACACATCT